>JAJDEX010000001.1 GCA_029259575.1 Planctomycetota bacterium
TGATCGCCCAGCTCGACGTCATCGACAACATCCTCGTTCCGGTCATGTACCAGGACGAGTGGCCGGAGGGTGCGCGGGACCGCGCCCGTGAACTGGCCGAACGCGTCGGACTCGCCGGTCGCCTCGATCACCGCCCGCCCCAGCTGTCGGGTGGTCAGCAGCAACGCGTGGCGATCGCGCGGTCGTTGATCAACGATCCCGCTCTGATCCTGGCGGACGAGGCCACGGGCAACCTGGACTCGACGACCGCGCTCGAGATCCTCGACCTGTTCGACGAGTTGCACGCCGAGGGGAAGACCATCCTGATGGTCACCCACGAGCAGGAGGTCGGCGAACGGGCCGAGAAGATCCTGCGCCTCAAGGACGGCCGCATCGAAGACGTGGTCGACAACCGACCGCGCACCTCCGGAGGAGCCTGAACCCATGGTCTCCACCTCGAACCTGATGCGCACCGCCCGCCTGGGCGTGAGCAGTCTCTTGTTGCACAAGCTGCGCAGCTTCTTGACGACGTTGGGCGTGCTCTTCGGAGTCGCCAGCGTCATCGCCATGCTCGCCATCGGCGAGGGTGCGGCCGAGCAGGCCCAGGAACAGTTCCGTCAACTCGGCTCCAAGAACGTGATCCTGCGCAGCGTCAAGCCGAAGCAGGAACAACGCTCCGACCAGAGCATGCGGATCAACAGCTACGGCTTGACCGACCTCGAGCTCGAGCGCATCACCCAGACCATGCCGGGCATCGTGCGCGCGGTCCCGTTGATGCAGGTGCCCGCCGAAGTGCGCGCCGAGGATCGGCTGTCGCTTCCGCGCGTCCTGTGCACGACGCCGAGCTACCTGGAAGCGACGGGCCGGATCATGCAGGAAGGACGCTTCCTGACCTCGGTCGACCAGGAGAACCGCTCCCCCGTTTGTGTCCTGAGCTACGAGGTCGCTCGCTTCCTGTGGCCCTTCGAATCCACGATCGGCAAGCAGATCAAGGTCGGTCCCCATTACCTGGACGTCGTCGGGGTTCTCTGGCCGCGCGACCCTGTCGATGCCGCCTCGCTCGATTCCGATTCGGAGATCGGCGGTGAGGTCTTCATGACCCTGGCGACCGGCCGTCGCTTCTTCGGCACCCGCCAGACCCAGATCCGCAGCGGCACCACGGACATCACCGAGGTCGAGCTGCACGAGATCGTCGTCGAGGTCGGCAAGTCCGAGAACGTGTCGTTCGTCGCGGATGCCTGCCGGCGCATGCTGGACCTGGCGCACTCGAAGAAGGACTACGAGGTCCTCGTACCGCTCGAGCTCCTGATGCAGGAGAAGGAGTCCGCGCGCATCTTCAACATCGTGCTCGCTTCGATCGCCGGGATCAGCTTGCTGGTCGGCGGCATCGGGATCATGAACGTCATGCTGGCAACGGTGACCGAACGCACGCGCGAGATCGGCATCCGCCGTGCCCTGGGCGCGAAGCGTGGTCACATCGTCATGCAGTTCCTGATCGAGACGATCGTCCTTTCGGGCTGTGGGGGCTTCCTGGGTGTCCTGCTGGGCATCACGATCCCGATGCTCGTCGAACACTACGCCGAGATGCCCACGATCGTCACGCCCGCCGCGCCGATCGTCGCGTTCGCGATCTCGGTCGGTGTCGGTGTCATCTTCGGTTTGTACCCCGCATGGCGTGCGGCCGCGATGGATCCGGTGGAAGCGCTGCGGCACGAGTAGTCGGCTCCTAGGTCGTCGTCGGGCCACGCGAAGCCGGTCTGGTGCGAGCCGCCTGTTCCGCGTCGCGAGCATCGAGCGGAGCGCGCAGTCCCAGAGCAGCGGCGACGTGCTCGGTCTCGATCGTCGGGTTGCCTTGCATGTCCGCCAACGTGCGTGCCACCCGCCGTACGCTCTGCAACGCACGTGCGGACAGCGCGCGTCGATCCGCCGCTTCGATCGCCCACTCGCGCGCGGCACCTTGCAAGGGGGCATAGCGGTCGAGGTCGTCCGGTCGCAGTCGGCCGTTGGGGATCCGTTGGCCCCGCTCGCGACGCGCCACCTGGGCTCGCTCGATGGCCACGTGCGGGGATGGCTGCCTGTGAGAGTCACTGTTAGATTGCGAGTCACGTGCAGGCGCGGTCAGCGTGCGCGCATCCGGCGGTTGCACGTCGATGCGCAGGTCGATGCGATCGAGCAGCGGACCCGAGATGCGTTGGCGGTAGCGCGCGACCACCGATGGAGCGCAGCGACACACGCGGCGAGGATGGCCGGCGTATCCGCACGGGCAGGGATTCATCGCGGCGACCAGCAGGAAGCGCGCGGGCAGTTCCGCCTGGCGTCCGGCCCGGGACAAGCAGACGCGCCCGTCCTCGAGCGGCTGGCGCAGGGACTCCAGCGTCTCGCGTCGGAACTCGGGAAGCTCATCGAGGAAGAGCACCCCGCGGTGCGCGAGGCTGACCTCGCCGGGTACGAGCGCTGGTCCACCTCCGATGATGCCCACCGTGCTGGCTGTCGGATGCGGCGCTCGGAACGGGCGCGTCCGTGCGAGTCCGGCCGGCCAGCGACCTGCGGCGGACTGCACCGCGGTGATCTCGAGCTGTTCCTGGCGCGAAGGTGGGGGGAGCAATCCGATCAAGGCCTGGGCCAGCATCGACTTCCCCGATCCCGGCGGTCCTGTCATCAACAGCCCGTGACCTCCCGCGGCGCTGACGGCCAGGGCGGCCTTGGCTTCCCCCGCGCCCCGGATGTGCTCGAGGTCGATCCCGGTCCCGGACGGCATCCGCGCCGTGGCCGCTTCCGGTGGCACTGCGCGCGCGAGTCCGACGACGTCGGGTGAGGTGCGGGACACGTGCGCCAGGACCGCGCCCAGGGTCTTGGCCTCGAACACCTCCAAGTCGTCCAGGGCCGCCGCCTCCTGCGCGCTGGAAGCCGCGCCGATCCAGGTCGGGATCCCCGCTGCGTGCGCGGCGATGGCGCTGGCCAGTCCACCGGGGACGCCGTGCAGGGTGCCGTCCAGCCCGACCTCGCCCATGAAGAGCGCGCCCCGCACATGGGCCGGTTTCAGGTGGCCGACGGCGGCCGCGGCGGCGACGGCCAAGGGCAGTTCGAGCGCAGCACCACCCTTGGGTCGCGCCGCGGGAACCAGGTTCAAGTGCAGGCGTCCTTGCGGCGTGTGCAATCCCGTCGCGGCGAGTGCCGTCAGCAAGCGACCTCGACTCTCACGCAGCACGGCGTCGGGCAGTCCCGTGAGCACGACGATCGTCCCGGTCTTGTCCGCTGGAGCGAAGTGCGCTTCGACCGTGACGATCTCTGCGTGAATGCCCATCAGCGTCGCCCCGATCACTCGCACGGTTTCCATACGGGGGGAACCGTCGTGCTGGCGCACGGGTCGCATGGCGTTCGCAAAAAAAGTCGGTCCCGGACCCGGCCTTGCTTCCAGCGGACCTCGCTCCGACCTCTGCCAAGGATGTCCCTTTCGACCTGATCCGCTGGCCGAGGTTGCAGGACATGCCCCATTCCGGGCCTCGTGGCCCAACGCGGAGTCCACATCGGTCCGAGGCGTGCGTGGACGGTGGGAGGAGGTAGGATGTCCATGAGGTCCCTCTCCACCCTCCCCCTATATGTATTCGTTCCCTATCTCCAAGCTTGGTGCCTGGACGGCTCTTCCCGTCCTGGCGGCGGCCGGTCTGATCGGCTCCGCACAAGGACAAGCTCACTTCGCTCCGGCCCCGATCCAGGGCACGACCTGGCGTTTCCCCCAGCCGGTGAACCTGGCGCCGCCGCTCATCATCGAGCACCCGTGCCCGTCCGACAAAGCGTTCTTCGGCGAGTCGTTGGTCTTCTTCGACTACACCGGTGACGGCCTGGACGACCTCGCCGTCGGCGCGTTCGGCGAAGGACGTGTGTACTGCTTCCCCAACGGCGACCCCGGTGGCAGCACCGCGTTCTTCCACAGCTTCAGCGTGGTCGACCGCGAGGGTCCGACGACCTGTCAAGGGCCGCTCCGCGACGACAAGTTCGGCTACGACGTGACGGCCGCCAACCTGGACGACGACCCCGCGGAGGAATTGATCGTCGGCGCGTTCGAGGCCACCGTCAACGGGATCGCGGGCGCGGGCCGCGTCTACATCTATCCGGACGTCGACTCCGCCCCGGTCGTGCTCGAAGCTCCGATCCTCGAGGCCGGTTGGTTCGGGCGCAGCGTCGAGGCCGGTGACTTCGACGGCGACGGATTCATGGACGTCGCGGTCGCCGCGACGCACGGCAAGGTCAACGGCGTCCAAGGCGGGCGCGTGTACGTCTTCTTCAAGCCGCTCTATCCGGATCGCTCCGTGCTGATCCTGGACAACCCGAACCCCTCGCCGTTCGGCACCTTCGGGCACCATCTGGCCGTCGGCAACGTCGATGGCGTCGGTGCGGACGACCTGTACGTCTCGGGCATCGGCAACACCGCGAACAACATCCCGTTCGCCGGCGAGGTCTATCACTACCCGCCGCCCATCTCGGCGGGCACGTACAACGTCTTCCGCGATCCGATTCCGAACAGCCAGGACCTGCCTGCGATCCGCTACTCGATGCACCTGCATGCGGGCGGGAACATCCTGGCGCTGGGAGCCAACCGCAAGGACTGGAACGGGGTCAAGGACACGGGCGTCGCCTACGTCCATCGCACGCCGAGCCTCAACCCCGTGCTGCTCTCGCACCCGACCCCGCAGGTGAACGACCTGTTCGGGTACCGCGTTGCGGTGGGGCACTTCCTGGGCACACGCAACCTCGACGTCGCGATCCTGACGTTGCCGGTGAATTCGAACCCGAATCCGCGCGAGGTGATGATCTGGGAAGGCGGGATGATCCACGGCGAGCCGATGTTGCGGTTCACCGTCGAACCGGACTCCCAGGACCACTTCCCCAACGGCCTCGACGTCGGTCAGATCCGTCCGGGCGGCAAGCAGGAACTCGGGCTCGGCGATCGCTCCTGGGACCACCCGTCCTTGCCGGGCAACAACGACGCGGGTCGTGCCGTGATCTACTTCTTCTAGGGCATCGCGCATGCGGCGAGACTCGTCGCGGTCCGAGTCGTAGGCTGCGTGTTCGATGAGCGCGCGAATCAGCACCGGTGTCGGCCTCCTGTTCGGGTTCCTTCTCTGGGCTTCGAGCGGTGGATCGACACGCCCCCCTGAGCCCGGCGACCCGGCCCGAGGCCCGCGCTTCGGCGACGAGATCGTCGTCTGCGGTCACACCTTCCACACCGGTACGCGCGTCGTCCTGTGGGCTGACGAAGGTGGGTACGACGCGTACTCGACCACGGCGCGTTTCGGGCCGAGGACCGGTGCGAGCGCTCCGCCCGACGGCAAGCGGCGGTTCCATCCGGGTCGTCGGCATGGGGAGGATGCGTACCTGGTGGAGCCCGGTTCGAACGACCTCGATGCCTTGAGCGCGACCGTCGACCAGTTCGTGCTCCACTACGACGCGTGCGGCACGTCACGCCGCTGCTTCGAGATCCTGCACGACGTCCGCGGCCTGTCCGTGCACTTCCTGCTCGACACCGACGGGACGATCTATCAAACGCTCGACCTGCGGGAGCGCGCCTGGCACGCGGCGCATGCCAACACCCGGTCGGTGGGGGTCGAGATCGCTCACCCGGGTTCGGTCGAGGCGCGTGCCGAGGTGCGTGTGACCGGACTGGAGTCCTGGTACGCCGAGGACGCGCAGGGCCCCGTGATGGTCCCGCCCGCATACCTCGGACCGACCGGGATCCGCACCCGGGACTTCGTGATCCGTCCCGCGCGATCCGAACGGATCGAGGGCCTGGCCCAAGGCGTTCTGCACGTGCAGTACGACTACACCCCGCAGCAGTACGAGGCCTTGGCCCACCTGACCGCCAGCCTGCACCGCGTCCTGCCGCGCATCTTGGTGCAGGCGCCGCGCGATGCCCAGGGCATCGTGGAGACGTCCGAGCTTCCGACGGAACGGCAGGACGTGACCCACGGTCTCGTCGGGCATCAACACGTGTCCGTGTTCAAGACCGATCCGGGCCCGGCGTTCGACTGGGAGCGGTTGCTGACACGAACGAACGAGTTGTTGCACCCACCGGATGCCGCCGAGCAGTAGCCTGGACCGCGTTCCGTTCCTCGTCACCCCCGGAGTCGACCATGCGCGCCCTGTACCTGCTGCCCACCCTGCTGTTCCTCGTCCCCGAGACCGCGACGACGATCCGCTTCGAGCCCAAGGCCGACGTGTCCGTCACCAAGACGTTCACGCAGAAGGCCGACCTGGAGGCTTCCGCGGTCGAGATCACGTTGAGCGGTATGGAGGACGACCCCGCGATCGACTTGAGCATGTCGTGGGAGCGCAGCCATGCGTTCACCGACACCTACCTGTCCAGTGCCGACGGCAAGCCCAACAAGCTGCGCCGCAAGTTCGGGGACCTCGAGCACGAGATCCAGGGCGAGCTCGCGGTCGAGTCCATGGGGTTCAACGGCGAGGAATCCAGTCACGCCGCCGGGGAGAGCGCGCTCACCGGCAAGGCGGTCACCTTCACTCGCGACGCCGATGATGCGGACGCCGTCGAGGTCGCTTGGGTCGAAGGGGAGGGTGGCCCGGACGAGCTGCTCGAGGGCTTGCTCGTGGACACGGATCTGCTCGGCTTCTTGCCGACCAAGGACGTGGCGGTCGGGGACAGCTGGGACGTTCCGGGCGACGCGCTCGTGCGACTCCTGGTGCCCGGTGGCGCCTCCGCCACGGAGCTCGAGTCGGACGGGGACGAGGCCTCCCTCGAGATGACGATCGTTGGGTTGAACCTGGTGTTCCTGTCCCAGTTCGAAGAGATCGTCGGCGAATCGCAGTCCTGCGATGCCACCGCGACGTTCACGGGCGAACGCGAGGTCGACGGCGTCCGCATGGCCGTGCTGAAGCTCGACGT
>JAJDEX010000002.1 GCA_029259575.1 Planctomycetota bacterium
CACATAGGTCGCAAACCGACATCCGGACCCCCGGATCGAGGCTCCAGCCAGCCGCGGGCGCTCCAACCGGACGGCCTCCCCATCCAGGACGACGAGGTCGACGATCGGGTCCTCCGCGCCGTGCCCGCCCTTCACGACGACGGCGACGGAGCCCATGGAGCACAAGCCCTGGGCCGCAGCCAAGCGCGCATCCAGATCCCTCTCGATCGACGCCAGTTCGACACGAGCCAACGCCGCCAGCTCCGGCAGGTTCGGCGTCACGATCACGCCGCGCGAGATCAACGCGCGCAACGGTTCCAGCTCCTCGACGAACACGAAGCCCGAGGACGACGCGATCACCGGGTCCACCACCACCGGCATGCCCGGCGCTTCGAACGCGAACTGGTCCACGACCGCGCGGGCGGCTTCCAAGTGCGCACGACCCGGCAACAAGCCGAACTTCAACGCGCCCGGGTTCTCGATCGACGCAGCGGCGAGGGCATCGAAGCGCCACGCATCCGCATCGACGGGTCCGACATCGCGCACGCCAGCATCGGATTGATCCGTATGACACGTCGCGACGGTGACCAGGCGCACGTCCGCGGCGAACGCGGCATCTCAATCAGCGTCGAGGCCGGCGCCGCTCGGGTCCTCACCTCCGACAGCTAGGACCCAGGCACTCACTCGGTGAGCGGCTTGCCCTCTTCGGGGATGCCGTCCTCGGCCACGGCGCCGATCACGTCCAGGGCGTTGGAACGCAGGATGCGCTCGACGCTCTTGACCGTGCTCTCGCCGTCGTCCTCGAGCTTGATGCGACCGCCGGCGATGTGGCCGTGGCCACCGAAGGAGCCGAGGCCGTCCAGGACGCGGCGCATCAAGGGATAGGCCTTGCCGAAGTTGTAGTCGGTGCGCAGGGAGAGCACGTACTCGCCCTCGAACTCGGCGCCCGCCAGGACCCACGAGCAACCGGTCATGCGCAGGAAGAAGTCGGCCATCTCGGCGACGCTCTCGGGGTTGTCGACCTTGCCCATCAACGTCAGCACGAGCGGACCATGGCGTCGCGAGACGGACAGGGCGCGGTGCAGCGAGGCGAAGTAGGTCGGCGGCAGCGGCGGATGGTCGATGCTGGCGATCTTCTCGCGGTCGGCGTGGCGGAAGCACGCGGTGTAGGCTTCCTCGTCCAACTCGGTCGCATTGCGCGAGAGGTCGGCCGTGTCGTAGCGCACGCCACAGAACAGGGCGCCCGCGGTCTTGATGTCCAGCACGACGCCGGCATCACGCAGGTACTCCCAGATGATCGAACAGGTGGCACCCATGTCGAGGCGCACGTCGCGGTAGTCGACCTCGGGTCGCGGGTCGTCACCGGTCTTGGGCGGCACGTGGTGATCGAAGACGGCGACGATCGGCAGGTCGTCGGGGACGACGGTGTGGCCGAACTCGGGCTGCGTGTCGACGAGCAACACACCGGCGAAACCGGTGCGGTCGACGTCGGCGTAGTTCTCGGACTCCAGCTCGAGCGTGCGCACCATCGCCTGGTTCTCGGCGCGGTGGATCGTGCCGACCGTGGCGACGACGGGCTCGTAGCCGTACTCGTCGCGCAGCAGTTGACGCAGGCCTTCGCAGGCACCCAGCGCGTCGGGATCCGGTCCGCGGTGGGTCAGGATCAGGAAGCGTCCGCGGGCGGCGGGCGCGGCGGCTTGCGACGCGCGCGACAGGGCACCGCGCAGCCGCTCGAGCGGCCGGGTGCTGGGATGCTGCGCGGGCGGAGGCATCGATGCGGCGTCACCTTCGGTGGAAGGGAGCGCGGACGGGTAGGCCGAGTCGGTCATAACGTGGTGGAGCGGAGGTCCACCTCTCGCGAGGCCCGAGAGCCACTGGGAGAGGAGGCCGGAAACGCTCCGGAGCCAAGCCTCCGTTATCGGACATGACGATCGGGCGCTGCATCCCTGAAATGGAGATGGGCGGGGCCGGAATCCCGCCTGATGGGCCGTGAAGGCCGTTCGAGGCGAGGAGGTTAGCGCGCAAGCCCTTGTTCGCCAGGGGTTTGCGACGCAAATCCGGACTTCGTCGGGCGGGCGGCCGGCATGCGGCCCTGGACGCCGTGCGCGGGGGTGCGGACTCGGGCTGAGACCGCGCGCACGACCGACTTCCCTGCGTCGCTCGGAACGTCGCGGCGGCCTGGTGCTCGGGGTGGAAGCGATTTCCTGGTGCGCACCGCGGTGAGACTCGAAAGAGTTTCCCGTTCGATCTCCGCGCGTTCGTCGCTGGTGGGGTAGTCGAGAACCACCCGACCGCACTCGGGACATCGCCGCTCGCACACCGAGCACACGACGCCGGAAGGCCGCGATGGGGTTCACCCTCGACACCGGGAACGAATGAACAACCGCACTTTCAGGGAAGACGTACGCCGCGAGGAACTCGATTCCACACGCAGCATGCACGGCGAGGAGCTTTCGCTCCATGGGGATTTCCACGGGTCCTTCAGGTCCATCCGCGCGGGCTCCGAAAGGAAGACCGTCGTCGTACCCACCGCACCGACTCCCCCCTTGCAGCCCCTCCCCCAACACATGGCCGGCTTGCGCCGCATGCGCTCGTCCCGCAAGGCGGGCGCTTCGCTCGTCGAGCTGGTCGTCGCGTCGGCCATCCTGTCGATCGCTCTGCTCGGCGCTCTCACCGGCCAGATCGCCTCGCGCAAACTGCTGGGCCACTCGGCCGAGAGAGGCGTCGCGCTCGAAGTTCTGCGCACCGAGATGAACGCGGCCCTGTCGTTCGATTCGGACGCCATCGCAGCCGGTGCGGGGCACCACAGCGGAGGCCAGGTCGAACAGGACGTGACGCGGCTGCTCGAGGACTCGGAACTGGAGTTCACGCTGGTGGACTTCGTCGAGGGCGCTCCGCTCAACCTGCGCTACGAACTGCGCTGGGAAGCGAACGACGGCGTAGCCCAATCCATGAACCTGGTGTGTTGCAAGCGATGAGAAAGCACCAGCACAACTCGCAGAGCGGCGTGACGATGGTCGAGATGATGCTGAGCGTCAGCTTGCTCACGATCATCAGCGCGACCATGCTGGAATCGCTGGTGCGCTTCCAGGAAGCGGGCCAAGCGGTCACGCAGGAATACACGTTGGAGCGTCGCTCGGCCGACGTCGCCATGCGCGTGACCAAGGACCTGGGTCGTTCGGGCTTCACGATGATCGACGGACAGACGTTTCCCGTCATCGCCGACACGGGCGAGGCCGACAACATGCTCAACGTCGTGAACGCGTTCGACCTCGACCTCGGCTTCCAGGACGCCGAAGCGAACGAGGGAAGAGGCGACAGCCACGAGCTGGTCTTCTGCCTCCCCGACGACGCGGACGGCGACGGCTGGCCCGAC
>JAJDEX010000011.1 GCA_029259575.1 Planctomycetota bacterium
CTCGATCTTCTTCTGCAGCTTGATGAGCGCGTCGAGCACCGCATCGGGGCGCGGCGGGCAGCCGGGGACGTAGACGTCGACGGGCAGGATCATGTCCACGCCCTGGACGACCGAATAGCTGTCGTACATGCCGCCGGACGACGAGCAGACGCCCATCGCGATGACCCACTTGGGGTCCGGCATCTGGTCGTAGATCGTGCGCACGGCCTCGGCCATCTTCCACGTCAACGTGCCGGCGACGATCATCAGATCGCACTGGCGCGGACTGAAGCGCGCGGCCTCGGCACCGAAGCGCGCCAGGTCGAACTTGGGTCCGATCAGCGCCATCAGCTCGATGCCGCAGCAGGAGAGTCCAAGGGGCATGGGCCACAAGCTGTTCTTGCGACCCCAGTTCATCAGGGCGTCGACACGCGTGGCCATGTAGCCCGCTTCCGTGTCCGAGGCCACGACCTCTTTCAGCGATCCCATTCGAGACCTCCTTTGCGCCACACGAAGGCCAGCGCGAGTGCGAGCAGGCCGACGAAGACGACGATTTCCGCCAGGACGTAGTGACCGACACCGGCCGCGCTCAGGTCGCGTGCGCCGATGGCCCACAGCGTCAGGAACACGCTCTCGACATCGAAGAGGATGAAGAGGACGGCGGTCAAGTAGAAGTGGATCGACAGGCGCAAGCGCGCGTTGCCGACCGGGCTCATGCCGCATTCGTACGCGTCACCCTTGCCGATGACGTCGCGCTTGCGACCCAGCAGTTCCGACAGCACGACGTTCGCAATCGCGAACGCGGCCACCATGCCGAGCAGCAGAAGGATCGGTGCGTAGGCGCTGAGCATCGAGATGGGTTCGCCTGTGTCGGCTCGGGGTCGAGCCTGGGCGAGCAGCGGGAGAAGGGGTGCGGGGACGGCGACCACCGGACGTACCGGGAGCCTGAGGGGCCGGCCGCGGAAGGCAGCGTCTTCTCCGGGGAGAGCGAGACGGGCCACCGACACGACCAACCGAATGCGGTTTCCAGGCCCACAGACGTGCCAGGTCAGGGCCGCAGCGATGGGGGATCGCACGACGCCTGTGGAGACTTGGACGGCCCGTCTATGGACTCGGGCGCAAAGTCTACAGAGGGGTCCCCAGGGGGCAATGGATTCCCGTCGTTCTGCGGTTCGCCTCCCCGATTCCGAAAGGGTGCCGGAACCGAGTCGGGGCCCGAGTGGGTCGTTTCGTGCGCCGTTCTTGACCCTGTCACAGTGGACCGTGGGTGAATGCAGGAATACGGAGCCAGGTCACGCTGCCTACGATTCCCCATTGGCAGGAGCCCGGGCGGGGGGGGCTCCGCACCTCCACCCGGGCCCCAGCCAATGGGGAATCGTAGGCAGCGTGACCTGGCTCCGTATTCCTGCATTCACCGGCTGTCCCAGGAGGCGACGTGGAAGGGTGCCTATATCAAGCCGGACCGGCTTACCGAGCTCCGTACCCCCGCAATGTCACTGATGGACATGTCACCGATGGACAGTGGGCGCCTATTTCGAGTCGCTATGGCCTGAAACTTGATTGGGGCACCCTTTCCGCGGGCTCACCGAGGGAGCGCCGAATGCACCGCTGATTGGCCCTTTGGACGGCCAAAATCGTCATTCGGGGGCCCAGAAGGCCGATCTTGGTGGCCCTAGGGCTCCAGGACCCGGTCCAGGAACCGCACCTCGGACCGCATCCCCGGCGCCTTGTGCCACGCCCGGACCCGGATCTTGGCGCCGCGCTTGCCCTCGATCTCGAGGCGCAAGTCCTCCTCGACCGGCAGGAACGTGCGGTGGTCGATCGTGTGCTCGGCGGACCCTTTGACCTTGTCATCCGCGTCCAGGAGCTCGACCTGGAAGCGCAGTTCCCGCTCGACGAGCCCCGGAACGCGGTGTCCGGTGGTGTTCGAGATCACCAGCACTCCCTTCTCGGCCTCCAATTCGATGGCGAAGTCGAAGGCGGAGCGTAGGAACTCGGGATCGCGCGGCGTCTGCATCCGATGGCTGCGACCGGGCCGCATCGGCGTCGCGTCACCGGTGGTGGGGTCGTTGGCCCAGGGCCTGCGGATCGCCGGCATGTGGCAGCCGACGCACGACTCGCCGTACTCCTGCAGGTCGGTCTGGGCGAAGTCCTTGGCCACGCCGATCACCGGACCGATGGTCGTGTCGTGGCAGGTCATGCACAGTTCGCTCGAGGCTTCCGCGTCGAACAGATGGTGCTCGAGGCTCTCGTGCGCGTCGTTCGGTTGTCCTTTGGGACCCAGGATCGCGCCGTCCTTGCCCATGTGGCACGTGGTGCAGGTCACGCCCAAATGCCTGAATTCGGGCCTGGTTGCGGGTGTTCCGCCTCCCGCGATGCCCAGCAGATCGACTGGAGCATGGCAACCCCAGCACCCTTTCTTGCGCCGGATCGACTTCAGTTCCTTCTGGTAGTTCTCGTCCTGCCAGGCGGTGGCGTGGGTCGAGTGGCGCCACTCGTCGCCGATGGTCGCGTGGCATTCGAGGCAGGTGTTGCCCTCGACGTTCTCGAGGATCACGGTGCGCCCGTCGTCCACCAGTCGTTCGCGCCACTCGGCGTGAACGTCGACCTCGGCCGCCGGCTCCTCGGGCGTCATCTCGTCCTGCGAACGCGGCGAAGCGCCGAGCGAGGCCAGTGCGATGAGGGCGAACGTGAAGAGGATCGAGATCGAGCGGATCGAGGACATGCCGCCATCCTGCGCAAGCCGTGGTCCCTCGCAAGGGTGCGGCGGATCCGGCGACACGAGAATCGCGGTACCCTGGCGCCCATGTGGCCCCGAATGCGCATCGACATGTCGATCCCCCGTTGGGTGGCGGCCGTATGGAGTTGTCATCTGGTGGACGAAGCCGAGCGCTCCCGCGAGCGGATCGAGGCAGGCCACTCCGACCCTGCACATCAGGCACTGGCATGCCTCTCGGTGAGGTCCGGGTTGGACCTTCTGTTGACGTCGCTGGATCTTGATCCTGGGAGCGAAGTGCTACTGAGCGCCATAAGTGTTGGCGATATGGCTAGAATGGTGGGATTCCACGGGTTCGTGCCCCACGGGGTCGATCTGCATCCCGAGGGCCTGCTGCCGACGGTGGAGGCCCTCGAGGCCGCCCGGACACCGCTCACCCGAGTCCTCGTCGTCGCCCACCTGTTCGGCTCGCGGACGCCCCTGGCCGAGATCGGTGCGTGGTGCAAGCGCCACGACATCCTGCTCGTCGAGGACGCCGCTCAGGCCTACGCGGGCCAGATCGACCCGGACCCGTCCGCCGACGTAACGATGTTCAGCTTCGGCCTGATCAAGACGGCGACGGCGATCGGGGGCGCAGTCGTCTGTGTGCGCGACCCCGATCTGGCGGAGCGCATGCGCGCCGCCGAGCGCGAGTGGCCGACGCAGGACCCGCGCGTGTATCGACGCAAGGTGCGCAAGGCCGGCCTCTTGATCCTGCTCGGTCTCGGCCCGGTGTTCGGAACGTGCGCCTGGCTCGCACGCCGCTTCGGTATCGACTTGGATCGCAAGCTCTACGACGCGACGCGCGGCTTCCCGGGTGATGGCTTGATGAAGCAATTGCGGCAACGCCCTTGCGCGTCGCTGCTCGCCAACCTGAACGCCGCGTTGCGCGCGGACCTTCGTGCCCGCATGGCGCGCAGATCCGAGAACGGCGACCGCATCGGCAACGACTTGTTCCCCGACGTTCCGGGAATGGACCTGCCGGTTCGTACCCATTGGGTGGTTCCCCTCCACGTGAACGACCGAGACCACGTGATCCACGATCTGCGCGAGGCGGGGTTCGACGTGGCGCCCAGCTCGAGCCTGTCGGTGATCCCCGCTGCCCAAGGTGGAGACGTCCCACGCATCGCCGAAGCCTTGTTGACCT
>JAJDEX010000101.1 GCA_029259575.1 Planctomycetota bacterium
CGAGGTGCACGATCGGACGCGCGGTCGGGCATTGATCGCCCCACGCGTGGACGTGCGCCATGACGTCGTGGCGCAGCTCGGCCTCGTACTTGGCGGCGGCCTCGAAATCCACGTCGTCGGCATGCGAGCGCAGCTCGTCGAGCTGGGCGTTGGAGATGTCGATCCCCAGCTCCTGCTCGGATTCGGCCAGCGCGATCCACAGCTTGCGCCAGGTCGTGAACTTCTTGCTGTCCGAGAAGTTGAAGCGCATCGCCTCGCTGGCGTAGCGCGAGGACAGGGGGCTCGAGTAGTTCCGGGCGTCGCTCATCGGGCTCTCGAACGGGCGCTTGGGGGAAGAACGGAGGTCCGCGCCGGCGATCGAGGCGAGCAGTCTAGCCTGGATCGCTCACGAGCTTGCACCGTGAGCACACCCAAACGGTCGCCAAAGGCGACCTCTCGCACGTTGACGGTACGTTGCGATCACGTCCGTCCTCGACCGGGCCAGAGGCCCCGACTGCGGGGGCCGCGACCGCAAAGCACCGCCAACGCACGAGTTGGGCCCACTCACGGCACATCCTCGTGAGCGATCCAGGCAAGCCGCACGCCGATGGGATTCCTCGGGTCCAGCCAGGTTCGTGCCCTGCTACCCGTGAGACCACGCACGACCCTCAGGCGAAGGGCCACCAGCCAGCGCCGACGAACACGCCCCAGGCGGTCGACAGCCCGGAGGCCAGCACGCACGCCAACAATCCGGCCCAGAGTTCCCTGCGAATCACCCTGGCCTCAGCCCGCGGACCCGCCAGGCGTGCGACCCGCAGCGTGCAGACGATGCCGACCAGATCGGTCCCCAGGTCCCAGATCGACGCGTCGCGGCCCGGTACGAAGGACTGGTGCGCCTCGTCCAGGAAGGCCCAGACCAGGGTCACGGCCAGAACCGCGATCAGGAACGGGTGGGACAGTCGCGCCCAGCGTTCGGGCGTGCGCGGCGCCAGCGGCAGACAGAGGAGCGCCAGCACGCCGAACTCGAACGCATGCGCCAGGTTCGTGAACCACCCCATCCCGTGGAAGCCGCCGCCGGAGATCCGGATCGTGCCCGAGGACAGGGTCCAGATCAGATAGCCCCAGGCGATCGGCAGAAGCGGCGCCACCGGGCGCGGGACCGCGAGGAGCAGGCGGCCGAGTCCCGTCACGAGGCGCGCCGGCTGACCCGGGATCGGGGAAGCGGGCGAGACCGGATCCACGGCCGTCATCCGTTCGCTGCGGGCGGGTCGCTCGCGGGCAGGTCGCTGACGGGCGGATCGTTCGCGGGCGGATCGTTCGCGGGCGCGGAAGCGGGAGTCGCACCGTCGCCCGAACTGGCGATGACGGCCAGCCCAAGTCCGTCGCGACTGCGCTCGACCTCCATCCGATCGACCATGTGCACCAGGAGCGTCAGGCCGCGGCCGCGTTCGTCCTCGAGGTCGGGCATCGCATCGTCCGCCAGTACGGCTCGCAGCCGGTCCGGGTCGCCGCCACCCTGGTCGTCCACGCGTACGGACCAGCCGCCGGGTGAAGCGATCAGCTCCAACTTCATGCGGATGTCGGACTCCAGGTCGGACTCGTCCATCGCCGCCTGGCCCCCACCGTGATCGACCGCGTTGTCCAGCAACTCGCCGACCACGAACTCCAGCGTCTGGATGCGGTCCTCGTCGAGACCGCAGGTCGCAGCGAACTCGCGCGCCATGTGACGCGCCATGCGGCACGCGCTGTGCGCGGCCGGCAGGTCGAGCTGCAACGGCTCGGGTGCAGCGCTCGAGGCGTCCGTCATGCGGGAGCCCCCGCCGCGTCGCTCGCGGATCCCGCGAGGGGCTCCAAGTAGAGAGACAGGTCCAACGCCGGCGCCGAATGCGTCAGCGCGCCGATCGAGATGCGATCGACTCCCGCTTCCGCGACGCCGGCCACCGTCCCCAGGTGAATGCCGCCGGAGGCCTCCAGTTCGACCGCATGACCCAATTCGTGGGCCAGAGCGCGCAGTTCGACGCACAACGCGACGAGCTGGTCCGCGGGGATGTTGTCGATCAGCACGACGTCGGCGCCGCCACGCACGGCCGCGCGGGACTCGTCCGCGTCGCGCGCCTCGGCGGTGATGCGGGTGCCCGGAGCGATCGAGGCGCGCACGTGTTGCACGAGCGACTCGAGGTCGCGGCCCGAGAGGTCCAGGTGGTTCTCCTTGATCATCGCCTCGTCGAACAGACCGATGCGATGGTTCTCGCCGCCGCCACAGCGCACGGCGTGTTTCTCGAGCAAGCGCAGTCCAGGCGTCGTCTTGCGCGTGTCGAGGATGCGCGTGCCGGGCACGTGGGCCACGGCGTCGACGTAGCGGCGGGTCAACGTCGCGACGCCCGACAGTCGTTGCAGCACGTTCAATGCGGTGCGCTCGGCGATGAGCAGACCGGCCGCCGAACCGCTGAGCGTCGCGAGGTGCTGGCCCACCGTCACCGCATCGCCATCCCTGGCAAGGCATTCGACCTGAACATTGCCGTCGCACAGGACGAAAGCCCGCACGAACGCATCCAATCCCGCCAGAACACCGGGCGCCTTGGCGACCAAGCGCGCACGTGCGCGGGCGCCGACAGGCACGCTGTGCTCGGTCGTGATGTCACCGGTCCGCACGTCCTCGGCCAACGCCGTCACCAGGACCGGGTCCAGGACGTCGGGCGTCAGCGACGGCGGCAATCCGCACCGGGGTGCGGGCAGATCCACACCGGATGAGGAGCCCTCGCGGGATGTCGAAGAGAGGTTCGTCATGGGCCTCGGGGCTCCGAGTGTACGACCTGGACTGGACCGTGCAGCCATTCGGACACCCGGTCCGCCGTGATCGGGCCAATCCCATCGATCGACTGCAGAACGTCCCGGATCGTGGCGCGCAGGGTTTCCCCCTCCGGCCCCGGCTCGGCCTGGAGCCCGATCCCCGTGGTCCAGATCCGATCCGCCACGCGGGCGGCTCGCACACGCCCCAGGCCCGGCGCCCTGCGCCAGAAACGTGGCCCGGGAATGCGGGGGGAGCGCTCGAGGCGGCCGCCACCGGCCGGAACCTCGGCGGCCCCGTTCTCGGCAACCCCAGCATCCGG
>JAJDEX010000102.1 GCA_029259575.1 Planctomycetota bacterium
TGAACGTGCAACGGAACGGACCATTCGCTCTCGAGCTTCACGCTCAAGTGGCCGTCCAGGTGAACGCTCTCGATCTCGCTCGCAGCGATGCGATAGGCGCCCGTGGCCCCCTCGATCGCCACCGAGTCCCATCTCTTCAACTCACCGTCGATCTGGATCTCGAGGTACGGAGCGAACTCGGCCTCCCGGGGATCGGCGAACGTCGGCCCATACACCCAGATGTTCAGGTCACCGGAGTCCTTATCCTTGAGGAACTCGACGAAGCCCTCGCCTTCGAGGGCCTTGTGCAAGCCACCGTGCGGAGGACCGTCGCCGGTCGTCGTCACGTCGGTGTCGTGATCGTGGTCGAGCTCACGGGCATCCTGGCAACCGGTGGAGAGCAGAGTGGGGAGGGCCAGAGCGAGGACGAGCGATGTGGTGCGGAGCATGGAACTGAGGGACAGGGATTCGAAGTGCGCCCGAGGATACTGCCTCGGGCGGGCGCCGTGCAGGAGCGCCTCAACGCAACCAGCGCTCGGCCTCGCCACCGGTCATCACCAACCCGCCGGACGGGATCGACGTCACCAGCGTGTACGCGAGATTCACGATCACGTCCTCGCCCATGTACGGCGCGCCCATGTGCGCGGTCGAATAGCGCAGCCCGTAGCCCGGCTCCCAGGCGTTCAGGAACTTCCAGCGCCACTGCGGCATCACCTCGTCGAACGATTCACGGTGCGCGACGGCCAGCCCGACGAGGCCCAGCGCGCCGCCCGGTTCGCCGTACGCGTGACTGTTGAGCATCCATGGATGGCGCTCGGCCATGATCACGCACAGGCGTTCGCGCATCGTTCCGTGTTCGCCGCGCAAGGCCGTCGCGAGTGCGATCAAGCCGGAGCGCGACCAGAACTCGGCCTGGTCCTTGTAGCTGGCGTTGTAGCCCATGCCGCCGTGGCCCTTGCCGTCGCTCGGGTCCGACCAGGTGTGCACGACGTACGGTTCGATGTGCTCCCAGACCTTGGCGTCGATGCCGCACTTGCGCGCGAGCGCGTCGAACACCAGCAAGTGAGCCGCGGGCGCGATCAACGACTTGGCGTCGTAGGGCAAGCCATCAGGACCGTGGCCAAAGGCCTGCATCCCCCACTTGCATTCGTGCGTCGTGGTCGGGAGCCAGGCGAGCGCTTCCTCCATCCACGGAATCACGCGTCGATCGCGCGTCGCCAGGAAGTACTCGGCGAAGAACATGCCCTGGAACGCGATGGTCCAGTAGGCGAGGCCCGTCATCTCGGAGGGCTTCGGATTCGTCGCGAGCAGGAAATCGACGCACCGTTCGATCGCGTCGCCGTGCCGCGGATCGCGCGTCGACAGCAGCGCCAGGCCGCCGAGCGCAGGGTTCACCGCGTTCGTCCCGGACCAACCGCCGTTCGTTTTCTGGTGCGTCGCGGTCCAATGAACCAGGTCCTCGCGAAGTGCGTCCGCCAAGGCGCCCTCCATCGGAAAGCCCTCGCCGAACGCCTCGGGGAAGCGCAACGTCAACGGCAAGCGAACGGTCTTGTCCGCACGGCGCACGGTGAGAGTGACTGTCCTTTTGCGAGTCACGAGCGCCGCCTCGATCGCGCGGCCGAGACAGGCCTCGTGACTGGCTCGGAACCAGTCCCAACCGGGCTCGATGCTCGAACGGGGCAACGGTTCGTCCTCGATCGCGATCACCACGTCGCCGACCTTCATGCCGGCACGAGCCGCGGCGCCGCCGTCCACGAGACCGTGGATCTGGAACGCGTGATGGCGATGCTCGGTGATCGCCGTGAACCCGAGCGAACCGCTCGCCAACAGGTCCGGACCCAGGTGACCGTTCGCCTTGCCCAGCAGCGCGCGCGACGGCGCGTCCGGGAAGCGCAGGAGCTCGAGGTCGTCGATCAGGACGGTGGCCGTCCCCTTCGTGGCGACCTCGATCAGGACCGACTTGCCGCGCAGTTCGGCCAGTTGCTCGGCGGGCACGTGCAGGTACAGGCGCTCGGGTTCGTCCTCGGCTTCGACGCGCAACTCGGTGCTGACGAAGGGCCGGCGCTCCCCGGGAACGCGCAAGCTCAGGGTCACGCGTCCGCGTTCGCCCTCCACTTTCCGGATGTCCACGGAGGCCAGACCGAACCAGGCCGCCGGCTCGAAGTGCTCAGGTCTGGGCGGTTCGCTGATCGCGACCGTCTTCGAAAGGGACGCATCCGGCGGCATGCGCAAGGAGCGCAGCTCGGGCACCTCGTTGTCGGTGATCGACGCGTTCGGGGTGACCTCGCTCGTCTTGCTCGGGTGACGGTTGAAGCCTCCGTCCGGGACCTTCAACCGGTCGCGACCCTGTACGGACCCGATCAAGACGAAGCAACAAAGGGGAGCTAGATGGGAGATGCGCATGAGGTGTCGGGCAAGGACCGTCGCGGGAGGAGGATCCTAGCTAAGTCGGCGGTACATGCAGGTCACGGGCGAACCAGCGGATACGCTCAGGACATGACCCAGGGCAAGAGACAGCGACGCCAACGACGCGGCAGGCTTGCGTCTTGCGCAGGCGGCGTCCTGGCGGCTCTCCCCCATGGTTTGCGCACATCGATTCTGCGGTCGCTCGCGCCTGTGTTGGTGCGTGGACGCGCGCGGCGGGTCCTGCGCGAGAACCTGATGCGCCCGGGTGTGCTCCCCGATTCGGCGCAGCCCTTGCCCTTGGAGCGCGACGTCCTGCGCCACTCGGGTCGCCAGCTCTCCGAGGTGCTACGCCTCTCCCGCGGCGCGAACCCGGACGAGCCCAGCTGGATCGACGACGTCGTCCGCCCCCACCCATCGTTCGAACGCCTCGAAGCCGAATTGGCCAAGGGCCGTGGTGCGATCATCGTCACCGCGCACCTCGGCAACTGGGAATTGTTGTGCGCGTGGTTGCGGCGACGCGGTTTGGGCGGAGCCGTCGTCGGCAAGACACGCGGCGACGACGACTGGTTGGTTCTTGTCCGCGAGGGTTATGGCGTGCGCACGTTGGGTCAGGACACGCCCGCCAAGGAGATGCTGCGGGTGCTCAAGGACGGCGGTGTGTTGGGCCTCTTGTGCGACCTCGAGGCACGCCGTCTGGACGGCGAATTCCTGCCCTTCCTGGGGCTGGATGCGCTGACGATGACCGCGCCCGCCGCGCTGGCCCGCACGCTGCGTGCGCCGTTGATCCCTGTGCGTTGCGTGGCCGTCGACGAGCGACACTACGAGTTGTCGGTGGACGAACCGCTCGAGATCGATCCGTCGTTGAATCGCGACGCCGCGCGCACCGAGCTCCTGCGTCGACTCAACGACACGTACAGCCGCTGGATCCGCGAGACGCCTGAACAATGGGCCTGGCATCAACCCCGCTGGCGCACGCGACCCGGGGAATGGGATGCCGTCCCGAATGCGGAGTGGCGTCGGATCTACGGGTAGTTGCTGCCCCGTAGGAAGTACGGTGCCTGGCTCTGTTCAGTACCTGGGCCATACG
>JAJDEX010000103.1 GCA_029259575.1 Planctomycetota bacterium
CCAGGTAACAATCACCACGATTCCCCCTGCGCCGAACAGCGGGGCGAAGGGGGGATGGTGGAAGTCGTCACCGGGTTCCGTACCCCGCGGATCCCTGATTCGGACGGCCTGTCCACTTTCTGGACGGGCGCGGGGTGCTCGGGTCCGGGACGGGTCGATCGTGGTGCCTGGCCGTGGGTCCGGGCATCGAAGGAGCGTGGCATGCTGATTGCACTTGCTGCGACACGCGCTGATGCGATGGCATGAGCGCAGCCACCGCGATCGAGCGCTGCTCACCCCAGGCCCCTCAAGAGATGAACCGACCCACTTCCACGATCTTCACCGGTCTCGCCCTCGCCATGCTCGCCAGCACGACGACCGCCCGGGCACAGACCATCACGAGTCTGCCCGACAGCCCCGTGGCGTTGAGCGGTCGCCTGCGTATTCAGGGATCGGGGTTCGGAAGCGCTGGAACCGTGACCATCAACGGTGTTCCAGCGCTCACCACGGTCTGGCGCAGCGACGAGGTCCACGCCTATGTGCCCGAGTCGACGAATCTGGGCAGCGCGCAAGTGCAGGTGGCGACGAACCTGGGAACGACCAGCAACGTCGTCCCGGTCGATGTGGTCCCGCGGCAGGCGGACGGTCGTGTGCGCTGGCGCTTCGCCATCAGTTCGATCCGTCCCAATGGACAGGGTCCGGCGATCGGTCCCGATGGAACCCTCTACGTGGACGACTCGGATGGCCGACTGTATGCGTTGACCCCCGATGGGGAGCTCCTCTGGATCTTCGACGGCAATGCGGGCGTAGTCGGCGGTGGACTCGAAGGCCCGATCGACGTGGCCGCGGACGGCACGATCCACTACGCCACCAATCCCCTCGGCGCGGAGATTCGCGTGCATGCCGTGAACCCGGACGGCACGTCCAAGTGGACGTATTCCGAGTTCTCCGTGTCCTATCGGATCATCGCTGGGCCGAGCGTCGGGCCCGACGGGAACCTGTACCTGGTCTTCGATCGTGCCCACCTGGGAACGAAGGGGGCCTGCTCGTTGGACCCGAACGGGAACCTGCGTTGGTCGAACCCCGGAAGTCCGGCGGTCAACGACACCGGCTCGTTGGGTCACCGCATCGCATTCGGTCCCAGCGGGTTCTATGTCGCCTTCAACGAAGGGCAGGTACCCGGAGCCAACGACAACTACGTGTTCGGTTTCGGGTTCGATGGGGTCCAGCAGTTCGCCATACCCAACGCTTGGCAGACGGGCCGACCCCACGCCCGACCCGATGGGTCCTTCATCCTTCGCTGGGGCCTGGACACGACGTTGCGTTCGATGGACGCAGCCGGCAACGAGCAATGGACCTTCTCCGCTCCTTCCAATCTGACCGAACCGGTCGTCGGGCCGGACGGAGTGGCCTATCACCAGGTCGGCGGCGGGCCCAGCCTGCATGCGATCGGAACGGACGGATCCATTCAGTGGACCGTGGCAGGACCGCAATTGGGCTGGATGAACTTCCTGGGCGTCAGTCCGCTGGGAGGGCACCTGCTCGATGGAGGCCGAGCGGGCCTCGGGCAACCCGGTTGGATCCGTGACTACTCCACCAGCAATGGCGATCTGAACTGGAGCATCGACCTTCCCCGAGAGGATCCTGGGAGCGGACTTGCGGACCTGGTCGTGCAGAGCGATTGGGCCTTCGCGGCTGACTCCACCAAAGGCTATGTCATGGTCAATGCACTCGTCTGGGATTCTCAGGACGGCTACGCGTACCTCTACGCAGTCGACCTCGAGGAGCCCACGCCTGGCTCGAACTACTGTTCCTCGAACGCGAACTCGACAGGGAACCCAGCGGAGATCCATGCGACTGGCACGGACAGCGTGATCTCCAACGACTTGACGTTGGTTGCGGATGGGCTCCCGTCGAACACCTTCGGAATCTTCCTCGTCGGCCCGAACCAGGGCTTCGTCATGAGTCCGAACGGCAGTCTGGGCAACCTTTGCCTGGTGGGTTCGATCGGTCGTTACATGGGCCCCGGCCAGATCCTGAACACCGGAGCGGGGCACTCGTTCTCGCTCGCGATCGACAACCAGACGATCCCACAGCCGATCGGATTCGCGTCCACGACGGTTGGCGACACATGGAACTTCCAGGCTTGGTTCCGTGACGTGAGCCCGACGGGACCCGTTTCCAACTTCACGAATGGACTCGAGGTCGTGTTCCAGGACTGACCTGGGTCCACGACCCGCAACCAACCCTCGAAGAGAGCCCCGACCGCAGCTACTGCCGCGGACGGGGCTCGAGGGAATCAAACCCCGGAAGGGGTGATCGCACCGAACGCGTCGTTCAGGGTTGGAGGGCTTCGAGTTCGGCCAGGGCCTGCTCGAGTTCCTCGTCGTTGGGGGCGACCCCGTGCCAGCCGGGCTGGTCCTCCATGAACGACACGCCCTTGCCCAGGTGCGTGTGCGCGATGATCGCGCTGGGTCTCTCGGTCTCGTCCTTCGCGGCGCACAGGGCTGCGTCGACGGCCACGACATCGTGTCCGTCCACGTCCACCGCGTGCCACCCGAAGGCTTCGTACTTCTCGCGCAGGTCACGCACGTTCATGACCTGGCGCATCTCGCCGTCGATCTGGATGTTGTTGAAGTCGACGATGACGGTCAGGTTCGACAGGCCGTAGTGCGCCGCACTCGTCGCCGCTTCCCAGATCTGTCCTTCCTGGCTCTCGCCGTCGGACGACGCGCTGTAGACGCGCGTGTCCCAACCGTTCAAGCGTGCACCGAGCGCCATGCCCGACGCGCCCGAGAGGCTGTTGCCCAGGCTGCCGGTCGAGAAGTCGATGCCCAGGGTCGCGTTGCGGTGGGGGTGACCTTGCAACGGCGAACCCATCTTGCGGAAGTTCATCAACTCCTCGCGCGGGATGATGCCCTGGGCCGCCAGCAGCGCGTAGTAGCCCGCGCACGTGTGGCCGTTGCCCAGCACGAAGCGATCGCGCTCGGGGGTGTGCAGGTTCTCGGGCGTCAGCTGCATGTGCTCGATGAACAACGTCGCCATGAAGTCGGCCATGCCCAGGGGACCCCCGGGGTGGCCGCACTTGGCGGCGTGGACCATGCGCACGACGTCCTCGCGGACTTGGTGTGCGGTGGCGCGGATGGCGTCGGCGCGTTCTCGGTTCAGGACCATGTTGTTTACCTCTATGCCTTCCGCGAGATCAGGGCCTTGGCGCGCTTCGCGAGCGAGGCACCGTCGAGTCCGTAATGAGCGATCAGCTGTTCCGCCGTGCCGCTCTGGCCGAATTGGCCGTCCATGCCCGCCATGTCCACCGGGACCGGTTTGTGGCGCAGGACCGCCTGGCCGACCGCGTCCCCGAGGCCGCCGCGGGTCTGATGCTCCTCGGCGGTCAGGATCGCGCCGCACGTCTCCGCGGCTTGGGCGACCAGGGCTTCGTCGAGCGGATCGATCGAGGCCAGGTTCAACACCTGGGCCTGGATGCCCTCGGCGGCCAGCAGGTCGGCGGCGATCAAGGCTTCGGCGACCTCGACCCCGCAGGCTGCGATGCAGACGTCCGTGCCCTGGCGCAGGATCGCGCCCTTGCCGAGCTCGAACTTGTAGTCCTCGCCCATGACGACCGGCGTGGAGGCGCGCGAGAGGCGCACGTAGACCGGGCCGGGCGTCTCGTAGGCGACGCGAATGGCCTGGGCGGCTTCGACGGCGTCGGCGGGCACGATGACCTTCATGTTCGGGAGCACGCGCATGAGCGTGATGTCCTCGAGCATCTGGTGCGACTTGCCGTCCTCGCCGACGGTCAGTCCGGCGTGCGTGGCGCAGACCTTGACGTTCAGGTCGGGGACGCAGACGCTCTGGCGAATCTGCTCCCACGCCTTGCCGGTCGCGAACATCGCGAACGAGCTGGCGAACACGACCTTGCCCATGCAGGCCAAGCCCGCGGCGGTGCCGATCATGTTCGCCTCGGCGACCCCGAGGTTGAAGAACCGGTCGGGGTGAGCCTTGCCGAAGGCTTTGGTCTTGGTGGAACCCGAGAGGTCGGCATCCAGAACGACGACGTCGTCCTGGGTGTTGCCGAGCTCCAACAGGGCCTCGCCATAGGCTTGGCGAGTGGCGATCTTCGAAGGCTCGCCCACATGGAGCGGAGCGGTGGAGGGAGCTGCCAAGGGCACGGTGTGGTCGTGCGGCGGGGTCCAGGGAGGGTCGCGGGCGAGGGGGGTGCTGTCAGGGTCCGCCGAAGGTCCCTTCGTGCGCGCCGGCGCGTCCAGAGGCGTTGTACCGACCCGGGGCTCCCGGCGCCATGCCCGTCACGGCGGGCGAATCGGAAGGTGGGGCCGGTCCCCATGCGGGAATCGTCAGGCCCGGGTCAGGTCCGCGCTCGCACCCTCCCGATGGGGCCTCCGTGGGGATCCTCCGGTGATGGGACCGGGCCCTCACGGAACGAACATGGATCGAATTCTGCTCGCCAGCCTGGCCCTCAGCGCCTCTTTCACGCCCCTCGCGTCCGCCGCGGACGCCGACCGGATCGCACCGGTGACCCTGGCCCACGCCGTGTCGACCTTCGGCGCGGTCGATGCGGACGACAGCGGTTTCCTGAGCTCCGAGGAGACCGGCAAGGGAAGCATTCCCTCGAAGGACCACCACGCGTTCGACGTGGACCTCGACGCGCACCTGAACGAAGGGGAGTACCTGATCTACTACCACGGCTTGCTGCAGACCGCCGGTCGCGCGATCGCCCCGGACCTCATCCGTGAGGTGACGCGCCTGCGTGCCGCACAACGAGCCAAGGAGCTGAACCGCCAGGCCGCGGCGTCCGCTCGCGTGAAGGCCTTGACGGTCGCGGGCAAGTTGGAGGACGCGGCGGCCCTGGAGTGGTCGACCGCACTATGGGCACCCTTCGACGGGGCTCACCCCTGTCCTACGTGGCGCCATGCCCAAGCGGTCCAGCAGGTCCGCGCCGCCCTGGTCGACCTGGGCCACGAGGGTGTGCTCACCCCGGACGAGATCGACGAGACCGAGCACTGGCTCGCCCTGCGCGAAGCCAAGTGCGCCCGCCGTGATTGACGCTGGACGGGTGGCGTCAGGGAGTGTCGTCCAACGTCACAGGCGCCTACGAGGGGCCGTGATAGTCGACGAAGTTGTTCCGGCTCTCGATGACGCGGACGCGGGTCATCTCGGAATCGCCCAGGTCCGATCGACGTGCGGCGACGCGGTCCCAGAACGCGATCGCGAGGACCTCGGCGGTGGGGACCAGGCCCACGAGCCACGGAACGTCCTCGTTCAGGAACTTGTGGTCGCAGGCGTCGAAGATCTCCTCGCGCATGACCCGCATCAGGTCGACCAGGTTGATGACCATCCCGGTCACCGGATCGACCGGTCCGCGCAGCGTGACCTCGACCCCGTAGTTGTGGCCGTGCAGCGTGTTGCAGGGACCGTACAGCGCAAGGTTCTCCTCGGCGGAGAGCGAGTCGCAGTGCAGGCGATGCGCCGCGGAGAAGTCCTCGCGGTGCGTGATGTCGACGATCGGAACGGTCATGGATATTTTCGAGGCGTTCGTCAGACCTTCGTTCGGAAGCCCTGATTGCGAGCGACGCCATTATGGGTCACGCACAGGCAACTTCCACGTATCGCCTTCATGTACGGGGTCCCCAGGCCCGATGTCGGGGAGATGACCGGATTCGACGCTTCGGTTTCGCGAACCACCCGGCTTCAGGTTCTGGAAATCGAAGGGTCAAGGCTCCACCACCTCAGTCCCAAGGGAGAACATCATGAGACGCACCTATGATCGCATCACTGCCCAAAGCCTGGTTCCGTTGCTCGATGTCATCACGAGAGAGATGACCGAACGCGCCGAGGCCGTCCGCACCCTGACTCGCAAGCTCCGAATCCTTCGGCGCGACGACGCTCCGCAGAACGCCATTCTCGACCTCCAGGCCCGCCTCTCGAATCACCGACGCGAACTGCGGCTCTCGACCGAGGAACTCGAGAAGCTCGGCTGTTACGTGGACGAAGGCAGCCCTCTCGCCGTGATCATTCCCGGCGCCGACGGCAAGCACGAGCACGGGTATCGCTGGGACAGCGGAGCGCTGGACCTCATCGAGATCGACACTCCCGAGTTGACCGCCTAGCGGGCACCTTCACCGAACCCAACCAAACTGATTCCATGCAGCCGGGCCGCCCTCCTCACGGAGAGCGGCCCGGCACTTTCGTATCTGG
>JAJDEX010000104.1 GCA_029259575.1 Planctomycetota bacterium
TTCCTAGAGTGAACCGAGACTCTGGAGCTTCGTGAATTCGAGCCTGGTCGGTCCCTGCGTATCGATGCAAGTGAGCATCCGGGTCGAGGTCGACTTGGCCGACCAATTGGTAGGACCTGGTGATCGCAGTGCTTCCGATGATGAGTGCGTGGGACTGAAGTGGCCCAGCCCAAGCCTTGAACAGCCCTTCCGAGCGCTTTCGCAGCAGGTCAGCATCTTCAATGGATGCTATACCATTCCAATCGTCCAGCAGGCGACCCTCGATGCCAGCTGTTAGGTCCAGTGCCAGCTGGCCCGTTCGAACCTGAGGTTCGGAGGACTCGAAAGTCGCAAACCACGACTCGTTGACCTGTTCGAATCGGTCCTTGAGCAGGGCGAAGCGTTCAACTGCCATGCCATAGTCCATGGGCTTCTCGCATCGTGAAGCCGCTTCAGACTCCGCTCGCAGGTCGGCCAGTAGGGATCCACGCTCATTCCGGTGCGAGGCCATGGAAAGCCAGGTCATTCCCATCGAAGCCATGACCAACGTGCCTACTCCAACGGTCAGCGCTCGACGTTGCCTGCGCGCCCATCGGGTCACAATCCGAATCGGTGAGGGCGCTCCAACCGAGATCGCGCGGAATGCCAGGAAGTGCTCCAAGTCGGTTGCGAGCAACTCGAGATCGGCGAAACGGTCTTGAGGTGCTCGCTCAAGTGCATGCCGACAGATGCGGTCTACATCAGCCGGGATCATCGTCCCGTGGTGCCGGAGTGGTTCAGGCCTGCACCTCGAAATCGCATCCAACGTCTCCTCCCGCGTCTCTCGCAAGAACGGATTCACGCCGGTCAGCAACTCATACATCACCACACCCAACGAGAACTGATCACTCCTTGGATCCGTCCCCGTGCGCTTGCCATCGACCTGTTCCGGTGCGACGTACCCGGGCGTACCGATCATCTGCTGGGTCAGGCCGATCGATTCGGAACCCTCCAGGTGAGCCAAGCCGAAGTCGATCAGCCGGGGTTCGCCCTTGGCGTTGACCAGGATGTTCGCCGGCTTGATGTCGCGGTGCAGGACCTGCTCCGCGTGACACGCATGCAGGGCATGGGCGAGTTCCGCGATCAATCGGAGTCGGGCCTGGATCGGACGCAGGCGTAGGACGGCCAGCGCGACTTCGGCGGACAATTCGGATTCGTCCTCAGCTCGCAGGCCTTGAACGACCTCGTGCAACGTGACGCCATGGACGAGTTCCATGACGACGAATCCGGTTCCGTCCTCCTCGCCGACTTCGTGCAGGCGTACGACGCCCGGGTGCTCGACCTTGGCGAGGGCGCGGCCTTCGGACAACATCCATTCGCGAGCTCGATCCACGTCGAAGCCGCGTGGATCCAGGACCTTGAGCGCGACGTCACGACCCAGTTGGGAGTCGTGCGCGGAGTACACCTGGGACAGCCCGCCCTCGCCCAGGGGTTGCAGGTTCTCGTAGCGGCCGAGGCGATCCAGCGGCGTGAACGTCCCGTCGTCCGCGGGTTCCTCGGCGAGCATCTCGTGCAAGCCGCTCAGTTCGCGGATGAGGCTCACCCGGGCGGCCAGCTCGGGATCGTCGTCCGTGGCCCAATCGCTGTCCGCGGAATCGACGCCGCTCGCCCAGGCCTCCAGGAAAGCGTCGAACCGATCCTCGTGGTCCGGGTCTCTGGCGGACTCCGTCACTCCTGCGAGTCTCCCGAGGCATGCCCCAAGGCTTCGTTCAGGTGGTCGAGCGCGCGGCGAACCTCGCGACGAATCGTCGTGACGTGGACGCCTTCGAGCTGTGCGCGATCGGCCGTCGGACTCTTGTCCATCACGTGGTGCAGGATCAACTCCTGATCCCGATCGTCCAGGTGCAGCAGACACTCCATCAGTTGGGCTTGGCGTTCCGAACGGTCGGCGATCTCGCTGGGGGAGGCTTGCGGAACGCGGCGCGCCGATTCAGCGACCTCGGACGGCAGCGGTCCCGCGCTCGCATCGGCACCGCGACGTACCGCGCCCTCGTAGCGCATCCGATTCTTCAGCCGGTTGTCCAGGATCCTGCGCAGCCAGGCGAGGAAGCTCTTGTCGCCTTTCCAGGCGTACTGATCGAGCTCGCGCCACGCAGCGAAGAACGTCGTCTGCAAGAGATCGTCCGTGTCGAAGCGAGCCCGCGCTCGGTCCGGGACGCGACCCCGCGCGAACATGCGCAACGCGTTGCGATAGCGCGCGTCCAGGCGTTGCCACGCCTCCGCATCGCCATGACGGGCATCGCGCAACAGCACCTGCGTCGGCAGGCCAGGGTCGGGGAGTGTGGACTTCGACATAGAACGAACAGCAGTCTAAGTCTTCTCTTCGAATCCCGAATCGTGAAATCGCTCCCGTGGCGCTCGATGCGCTCGGATGCGGCGTTCCTTGCACCGAGGGGCGGATGGCTTCGACCCCCCGCTCGGCAGCCGTCTCTCCTGAGAACATCTGCGGCCGAGCGATGGTCCCCGGCAGGTGCGGTGGATACCCTCTGCGCCCCATGTCCTCCGCCGGCACCTCGCGTTCCGACCCCACGACCGTCGAAGCGTCCCGAGGGGGCCTGAGCCCTTTCGTCCAAGGGCACCTCGCCCTGTTCCTGGCTCAGTTCTTCTTCGGCATGTTCCCGGTCTTCGGGCGCATCGCGCTCGATCCCGAACGCGGTTTTGGCCCCTGGGTCGTCGCGGCCTGGCGGATCACGTTCGGCGCGGTGGCGATGGGCGCGCTCGCGTTCTGGTTGCACCGCAGCGAATGGAGACCGCGGCGCGAGGACCTGCCACGCTTCGCCGTTTGCGCGCTGATGGGCATCGTCGCGAACCAGGCACTGTTCCTGATCGGCCTGAACCAATCGGGGGCCGTCGATGCGGGGCTGGTGATCTGCTTGATCCCCGTCTGGACCTGGTTGATCGCATTGGGCATTCGACAGGAGCGCTTCGTTCTGCGCCGTGGTCTCGGCGTCGTCATCGCCTTCGCCGGCATGGTTCCGCTCGCAGAGCAGCACGGCATGGGCAACGCGTTGATGGCCGCCAACACGTTCTGCTACGCGATCTACCTGGTGATCGCGAAACCGTTGACCGCGAAGTATCCGCCACTCGTCGTTCTGGCCTGGGTGTACCTGCTTTCGCTCCCTGCGATGCCGTTCATGATGTGGGGGCGCTCGCCGCTCCCCGCGGCGCCGCTCGAGGTCGTGCCGTGGGCTTCCATGGCCTACGTGTTGATCGGGGCGACCGTGATCTCCTACCTGTTGAACCTCTTCGCGTTGGCGCGCGTGCGGTCCTCGACGACGGCATTCTACATCTACCTGCAACCGATGATCACCGCGGTCGGCGCGTACTACTTCTTGGAAGAGCCGACGCCCGGCAACTACCTTTGGGCCGGAGTCGGCCTGCTGATCGGCGGCGCCCTCGTCATCGAGCGACCCAAGGCCTGAATCATGCAAGCACCGCAACTGCCCGAGTCTTTGCCGTACCACGTTCCCGTACATACGCGCTGGTCGGACGAGGACAACCAGAACGTCCTGAACAACGCCGTGTACCTGACGTTGCTGGAAGAAGCACGCCACGGCTACTTCACGTCGCTCGACCAGCTCCAGGGCAACGCGTTCCCGTTCCTGTTGGCGCAGACCCAGCTGCGCTTCGTCAGCCCGGGCGTGGGCGGCGTGCAGGCGACGGTCGAGATGGCCACCACGCACCTCGGTACCAGCTCGTTCGAGCAAGCGTATCGCGTCCGCGGTCCCGAGGGCGAGGTCTGGTGCGAGGCCTTCGCGTTGCTCGTCTGCTATGACGCGGACACCAAGAAGAGCCGCCCGATGCCCGACGTGTTCCGCCAGGCGATCGGCGAACGCGAAGGCCTCTAGCCTGGACCTCTAGTCGAGCCAGGTCGCAGCGAGCGCGTCGGCGACCACTGCGTTCGCTTGCGCGGAGTAGTGCCCGCCACTTGCCCAAAAGGCGTCGTCCTGGTGCGCACCTGCGGCGATCAGCGCGTCGGTCGTGTCGCAGACATCCATGTGGTCGCGGACCGCATCCACGACCGCTGCCCACGGACGTTCGCCCTTCGACGCGGCCACCAGGTCGGGGTGCGAAGGGAGGATCACCAATCGCGGCCTCACGTTCCTGGCCCGGGCGTCGTCGGCGAAACCGTTCAAGATCGCCGTCGCCAACGCCGCCAGGCCGAACCCCGGATCGCGCAAGGAGGCGTACGGATCGCGCTCGCCACGCTCGAGCACCGTCGCCACGAAGCGGCCTGCGGCACTGAAGTGCCACCACGACTCGCCGTAGGTCGCATAGGCCTCGGGGGAACGCGCGACCCAGTCGTCGGTCGCCAGCAACGTTCGATACAAGCGCTCCGGCTCGTCGAAAGCAGCGACGAAGTCCGTGAGGTCCCGCACCGGCATCGGGACGAGTTCCAGCTCGCCGGCAGCGTCGATGCGATAGCGCGGCTTGAACGCGGCCGAGCCCGATTCGTGACGCAAGCAGGGCGGGAACACCGTCGTGACGCGATACGAAACCGCGGGTGTCCAGCCGAGCCAAACCTCGTCCGGCGCGAGCGGCAGCCCGTCCCGCACCATGCGCAAGCGAGCTTGATCCAGGCCGTACCCACCCATGCCGAGGTTCGCGAGGTCGACGTCGTCGCGGCCGTCGTGCAGGCGCGCGACCCAGCCTTCATCGGAAGCGACCTCGTCCCCGCGCGTGAAACTGCAGCCGACGGCCACGATGCGCCGCATACCTTCGGTCGACGTGTCCGGGAAGGGGCGTGACGAGCGGCGCGCCGCGTTCGCGTCGTACGCGTACAGGCCCAGCTCGCTGTCGGCCCGAGGGCACCACCCCAGGTCGGCGTCCACGAAGCCGTCCATCTCGCCACGCGCCAACTGCGCGCGCGCTCGCTCGATGCGCTGCTCTTGATGCTCGGTGAACAGCGGGGGCGAGAACGGTGCGACACGGACACCGAACACCTGCCCGTCCGCAAGAACGGTCACGTTGATCAACACGTCCAGCAGCAGCAGGACGCCCAGCACCAGCAGCGGACGACGAAAGCGACGCATGCGCCGATCTTGGGCTCTAAGCGAGGCCTACTGGTCCTGGGCCCAGGCATCCCAGGCGGCGGGGGACAACGGAGCGATCCAGCAGCGGGCGGGACGCGTGTTCCACGTCGCGTTCCATTCCTGATGCGCTGGCGTGTCCGGGAACGACTCGTCCGGGCCGTACGGATAGCCGCTCATGCCGTGGAACGGCAGCGGCTCGACGCGCAGGGCTTCCACGGTGTTCGGGTCGCGGTCCTTGGCCCAACCGTCCAGGAAGAGCAGGTAGTCGCGCACGTAACCGTCCGGCACGGGCGGCAATTCGTTCGCGTCGAAGCGCAAGGTCAAGCAGTCGCCCGAACCCAGGATCACGAACCGGTCGTCGATGTCGTGCAGCAACGCCTCGCACTCACCGTACTTCGTGTACATGCCCGGGTGCTGGTCCCAGCGCGGCTCGCCGACGACCTCGTCCCACAGGAACACCTCGGGCTCGTCCTCGCGCTCCGAGATGATCGGCTTGCTGAATCCGCGCAACCAAAGGTCGCCGGAGGTCGGCTCGAGCGACGTCGTGCGATATCCCGCGTCGTCGTCGTCCACCGCGAGGCGGATCGAGTCCCAGTACAAACGCAGCGTCGAGGACAAGCGCATGCGCGGGTCCGACCTGTCGAGCATCTCGGTGACGTCGATCACCATGGTCTTGGTCTTGCCGGCGGGGAACCCGAGCGGAGGGCCCGCGACCTTCCAGCCACCCTTGCCGTCCGGGACCTCGAGCATCGGCGGGATGAATTCGAGGCCGGGCGTGCGCGACGTGGCCATGTTCACCGACGCGTCGGACCAGAAGAACCAACCCGTGCAGACGAGGCGCAGCTTTTTCGCGGCCTTCGTGCGTTCGGGGTCGAACGCGAGCTCGAGGAAGTGGTGGGGCGCCATGCCCTGGTACTGCCCGCCGATCGGCTTGAAGGGCGAAGCGTGCTCGCCGTCCACCGACTGTAGCGCGGCGGTCCAATCCTCGCCGTCGCTGCCCGTGACCTTCAGCGGGGACAGCGGGTCGCGCAACGTATGCACGTGCGGCTCGGGGAAGGGCGGGAACGTGAAGCGTTCGTTCGGTTGCACCTCGGTGCCCGCCGGGTGATCGATCACGTCCAGGCGCACGCGGTCCAGGTACGTGACCTCGCGCAGTTCCTCGGTCACCTGCATCTCGAGCACGCCGTCCTTGGGCACCAACTGGTCGCCGCGGATCAACACGTACTCGTCGTGGTCGGGCGGCACCAGCATGCCCGGCGCCATCGGCAGGCCCA
>JAJDEX010000105.1 GCA_029259575.1 Planctomycetota bacterium
GGCTCCTACGAACTGGACATCGCGGGCGGAGGCTGGACGAACCTGTTCCTGGAAGGTGGTGGCTACTACACGCCTCAGGATTACTACCCGGGCGACCTCAGCGGTCTCGACGACACGCGGCCGTCAGGGGATTGATCAGGACCCGTCGCGGACCCGCAGTCGACGGTAGACGACGTCCACGTCCTGGGCGACGACGCCCAACCGACCTCGCATCGCGCGCGCCGTGATCTCGAACGCGCCGATCGACTTGCCATCGACGAAGATCTCGGCCTTGCGGTCGCGCACGGCGACACCGATCACGAAGTGGCTCCAATCCGTGGAGCGCGGCATCGGAAGCGCTTGGACCGGGTCCTTGCTCTGGTCGTCCTCGTCCGCATCCCGCATCACGACCGTCTTGGAGATCGGCGAGAACGACACATAACGTTCGCGCCCACCGGCCCCCAGGACCAGCGCGAGCTTGGCGTTGCGGCCCTCCTTCTCGACCGAGACATGGGCCTCGTAGTGGTACGCATCGGCCGGTCGATCGATGCAGATCGCGCGGTGCATCTCGTCGCCCACGCTGGCGACCAGCTCGCCCTTCTTGGCGCTGAAACCGTCGTCCGCACTCCAACGATCCAGGTTCGAATCCACGGGCAAGGTGCGCCAGCGCCATATGTCCGCGCCGGTGTCCTTCGCGGTGCTCTCGCTCAACTCCACGAGCGGGCGCGGGTGATTCAAGATCGCGCGAGCCTCGTCCAGATGGACGAGCGCCACCCGCGGGAAGCCGGCCTCGAGCCAAGCGGACGTGCTCGTCGTCGCGGCATCGGACAGACCGTCCCCAAGAACGGCGATGAGATCCGCGACGCCACGTTCCACGTCCCGAAGCTGTTCCAGCGCGTGAATGGCCAGTTCTCCGGCGTTCTTGTCCTGGATCCCGAACAGCTTCGTCGTCGGCGACTTCGCACCACGCGCCAGCTCGAGCAATTGGCGATACCGGAACACCGCCGCATCGTCACGCTTCAGCTCGACCAGGACATCCGCGAGTTCCAACAACACACCCGCATGATCGTCCCGCTTCTCGAGCGCCCAGCGGTACGTGTCCGCCGCGTTCTCCAGATGCCCCTGGTCGCGCTGCTTGCGCGCACGTTCGAACAGGACGCGCGCCTTCTCGCGACCACCGAAGTGGGTCGTGTTCAGGTCCTTGATCCACGACTGGAACAGCTTGTCGAACTCGTCCAACGTGGTGACGCCCTCGACCTTGGCCTTCGTCACGAAGAACTCGATGAAGCGCGCTTCCACATCGTGAACGCCGGACCCCTGGTACTCCTCGCGGTACTTCCGGAACATCTCGAGGTAGGGCCGTTCCCCGGCCGCGTCCTCGTAGTTGTGGAAGAAGTACACGAGCCCCCAGCCGACGGGGTAGTAATCACCGGGGTACGAACCGGCCTCGAAGTAGTTGATCACGTCGCGCAGCGAGGGCGATCCTCGATGCTGGATGACCCGCAGCGACGAGAGCCGCGAGTCCGGGATCCCGTTGGCCACCACCGCGCCGCCCGGCAGGATGCGCGCTCCTTCGAAGTAGGACGCCGTCCCTTCGTTGAGCCACGTCGGGATCTCCTGCTTCCAGACCTGACGCGTGAACTGGTGCGAGGCCTCGTGGAACAGCGTCTCCCACAGGTCGTCGATGCTCATCCCGATCGACGTGCCGTCGAACGTCACCACGCGGTTCTCGCTCGGGGAATAGAAACCTCCCAGGGTCGGACGATCGCCGGTGTCCTCGGCCAGGTCGAAACCGTCGCGCGTCCGATGCACCTCGACCAGACAGCGCTGCATCCCGCCGCCGGACTTCTTGTAGCCGAAGACCACGCGGTAGTAGACGTTGATCTGCTCCATCGCCTGGCTGATCTGAACGGCCATGTCGTGGTCCATGTTCGTGCGCACGGTGTAGTTCTTGGACTTCACCTCCCACGCCTTCTTCCACGTTCGGTGCTTGGCGTTCTGACGCGCCATCTTCACCGGGTCCGCATCCGAGTCCTCGCGCGGAGGCACCTCGATGCCGGCCGCCAGGAGTTCTTGCACGACCGAGTCCTTCTGGAAGATCGAGCTCAGCTTCACCATCGCCTGGCGCTCGTAGCGCGTGCCCCGCAGGCGACCGAGCAACTCGGCGGCATTCGCGTAGAGCTTGCGCTTGCGACAGGCCTCGGCCAGGTTGAACAGACGCTTCGAGTGCTCGTCGATCGCGGGGATCAGCGAGGTCTGCGGCATGCCAACCGCGGTGTGGATGCGCACGACCCCACGCTCGACCGCGGCATCCGGACTGTCGGTGCCGTTCGCCTCGCGCGCCAAGGTCGCGTACCACGCGGCTCGATCCTTGTCGTCGGCGGCCAACCACGCGTCGGCGGCTGCGATCAGCAACTCGGGATCCTCGGGCGCCAACTCCAAGGCGGACTCCGCGACGGTCGTCGCCTCGTCCGGTGTGAGGGTCCCGCCATGGAACGGCATGAGCGACAGGAACAGACCGACGGGGATCAGGGACAACTGCATGGTGGGACGGATCGTGAGCGAACGGACAGCACCAAGATACAGCCCCCACGAACCCAAAGGTCGCCGCGCGGCAGAGCTTGACGTACGTCCTACCCGACGCGGGTTGCGAGGTTCGGACTCAGCCCTTGAGGAGCTCACGGGCACGGTCGACGCCGGGAGCCGCAGCCCCGACCTGACTGGCGGTCGTGCGAGCCAGGGCGAGCAGTTGATCGTGTCGGTGCGCGTCCCGGGCTGCGGCGAATTCCTGCCAGCAGGTCCAGTAGTACTTCTCGGCGTGCAGCGCACCGGACTGATCGAGGGACGTGTCGGCGAGCACCATGAAGGCGTCGTGGGCGCGTCCTCCATTCTTCAGGTGCTGGCGGGTCGCCTCCACGGCTCGCCCCTGATGTCCGTCTTGCAGGGATTCCCGCAGGGCCTCGAGGAAGTTCCCGTCCGTGCGCCGGGCCACGTCGATCACGGCCTGCTCGTCCAGAACGGCGGCGTTCCCTACGCGATGACTCTGGCCCGCCGTGTGGTACGCGCCGGAGATCAGGCACGCGACGCGGTTCCGCGGGTTCGACGCTGCGGCGAGGTCGCGCCAGGCGCGCGCCGAATCGCACGCGTGGATGCCGACCGATGCGCCGTGGATGCTGCCCTTGGGCTTCTCTGCGCCATCCGCCTTCGCTCGACCCGGATCCCAGAGCACCAGACGGTTCGCCGCGATCGAAAGCGCCGCGCCGACGTCGTCGGGAGCGAAGCCCTTGCCCAGCAGTTCGGCCATGTGTCGAGCGGCGGCTTCCGGGGTGGCGGCGAAGACCCGTCGAGCCGAGGCCTCGAGGTCGGCGTCGGACAGTTTGCGCGTTCCGGTCGCACCGTCCGCGAGGTCGTGCTCCTCGAGCAGTTCGGGCAAGAGGTCGCGTAGCGACGATGCGCTGCGTCCGCTCTGGTCACGCCGCTTCGACTCGTCGATGCACCAGCGGATCGACTGGCGCAGCAAGGTCCGAGCGTGCTCGGTACCGGTCAACTGCGTGGACTCCCACGCGCGCCACGCCAACACGATGCGGTGCACGTCGAGGTTCTCGTGCAGGATCACCTGCAGGTCGTTCAGCGCCTCGCGCGGATCACCCTGCACCAAGACGGCGAACGCGGCTTCGGCGGCCTCGACGTCCATGGCCACGTAGGCTGCGCGCAGTTGCTGGACGGCGGCGGAGCGCTCGAGGCGCGCCGGCCTGGGGAGTTCGCTCTTGAGCGCCTCGTTCTTGCGCGATCCGACGATGCGCATCTGCGTGGCCTGGCGGTGCAGCACCTTCAACACGGGCAATGCAGCCTTCCGGTGCGGCAGTTGCTTCGACATCTGCCACGCCGGCATCAGCGCCATCAAGCAGTGATAGCCCGTGTAGTCGTGGCCACCGAAGTGGCGCGCGTTCGCCAGCGTCGCGGCGGCGGTGATGCGGTCGAGCGACTCGCCATCCCGAAGGAGGGCCGTCACGGTCTCGAGCATCTGCGACGGCTTCATGACCTGCAACAGTCCGGCCAGGTCCTCGAGGTCGCCGAACTGCAGCGCATCGAACGACTCGAGATCGCGCCCGAAGGCCCAGGCCGTGTGCCCGCCCAGAGAAGCTCCCACCCCTACCGTCAAAAGGCTGCCTGCGAGGTTGCCCAGGAACGTGCGCCGAGAATTCAGGACCATCGCGTCCTCCAGCGGCAAGTTGCCGCGATCGGGGTGTGGAGTGGGGTGAGCTCGCATCCTAGCAACGGCGTGCGAACCTCTGGTGTCGGTCAGGTCAGGGCTCCGTCAGGTCGAGGTCCGGACCTTGGCGCAGGCCGCCCCGTGGGCTCTGTTCGGCGGGGTGGGACGCATTCCCATCGATTCTCATCCGCAACGCCCCGTGCGCAATTCAGGATCAAACCCATGAAGATCGTCCTCCCCGGTGGAAGCGGCCAGGTCGGCACGCTGCTGGCTCGCGCGTTCCACGAGGAGGGACACGAGGTCGTGGTGCTCGGTCGAAGTCCGCAGACCGCGCCGTGGCGTACGGCGGTTTGGGATGCGCGCACGTTGGGATCATGGACACGCGAACTCGAAGGAGCGGACGCCGTCATCGGCCTGGCCGGTCGCAGCGTGAACTGCCGCTATCACGCACGGAACCGCAAGCTGATGATCGACTCGCGGGTCGACTCCACACGCATCCTCGGGCGAGCGATCGCCGAAGCGGAGGACGCCCCGAGAGTCTGGTTGCAAGCGAGCACCGCGACGATCTATGCACATCGCTACGACACACCCAACGACGAAGCGACGGGCGTTCTCGGTGGTGACGAGCCGAACGTACCCGACACATGGCGTTTCAGCATCGAGGTCGCGAAGGCGTGGGAGCAGGCGCTCGAAGACTCGGTGACGCCTCGTACGCGTCAGGTCGCTCTACGCTCGGCCATGGTCATGAGTCCCGACGCCAAGGGCATCTTCGCCACGCTGCTAGGATGGGTGCGCCGAGGGCTGGGAGGCACGTGTGGCGACGGCCGTCAGTACGTCTCGTGGATCCACGAACACGACTTCATCCGCGCCGTGCGGTGGCTGATCGATCACGAGGACATGACCGGCGCGGTGAACCTGTGTTCCCCAGGCCCGCTTCCGAACGCGGACTTCATGCGCGACTTGCGCCGCGCGTGGGGAGCTCGCATCGGATTTC
>JAJDEX010000106.1 GCA_029259575.1 Planctomycetota bacterium
CCGTACCGTTGCACCTATTGCGGCAACACGGCGTTCCTGGCGATCGACAAGAAGTACGCCTCGATCCGCCAGCCGTCGATCGACTACATCATCGACGAGGTCAAGCAGGCCGTCGCGAAGCACCCGCACATCAACACCGTCGTGTTCGACGACGATTGCATGGCCGCCTTGCCGCTACCGATCTTGAAGGAGTTCGGACAGCGCTGGAAGAAAGAGGTCGGCATCCCGTTCTTCGTCGCCGGCATCATCCCCAGCTACGTCAAGCGCGAGAAGCTCGAGATCCTGCTCGACGCGGGCATGAACCGCCTGCGCATGGGCATCCAGAGCGGCAGCAACCGGATGCTCAAATTCTTCAAGCGTCCGAACAAGCCGGGCCTCTTGCTGAACGCGGCGTCGGTCATCGGCGACTATCGCAAGTACATGATCCCGCCGGCCTACGACATGATCGTGGACATCCCGGTCGAGGAGCAAGAGGACCTGCAGCAGACGCTCCAGCTCATCTACGACATGCCGCGCCCGTTCACGTTGAACGTGTTCTCTCTGCGCAACATTCCGGGCACGGTCCTCGAGGACCAGCTGCAGAAGCTCAAGGACGAGAATCACCCGGGCGTCGACGACATCGACATGAACTACCACACGATCTCGCCGACGATGGCGAACGTGTGCTTGTTCCTGATCGCCACGATCCGCCCGCCGAAGCGCGTGTTCAAGTGGATGCTCGCGAACGCCCACCCCTCGCACGAGAAGCCGAAGCTCTATCCCTTCCTCTTGTGGGCTGCGCGCATGATGTTCTTCACCAAGCGCGGCTTGAACGACCTGCGCTTCATGGACTTCAGCGTGCTCCCCGGCAAGTTCGGGTACTTCATGTGGAAGATCGGTTTCATCCGCTTCTGGCAGAAGCACTTCTGCCGTCACTTCCACCTCGGCGACGACAACATCATCGCCGAGAAGGAAGAGATGAACCTGCCGGTCCCGCACACCTACAGCAGCCTGGCCGACGCCGGGTCGGCCAAGGGGTCCTAGGGCATCAGCTCGAGCGCCCGGCTCCAGGTGAGCACGGGGGTCGGTCCGGAAACGTCGAAGGCGCGCGTCGTCGCGGCATTCCCTGCGTCGAAGGTCTCGACCAGGACACGGTTCCCGTCGTCGAAACGCAGCGTCCCGACGGTGGTCGCGAGGCTCGGCAGAAGCGCGGTCGACTGGCCGGTCGTGAGGTCGAGCAGCCACACCTGTTCGCCCCCGACCTCGTGGGTCTGAACGATCAGAGTTCGACCGAGTCCATCAGACGTGGGGTTCCTGTACTCGACGTCGTCGATGCCCGTGAGGATCGGCGTCAGGTTGCCCGTCAGGTCGGAAGCCACGCTGTACAACTCGTGGACCTGGCCGCCGTTCGTGCGACGGAGGTTGAGCAGGACGCGGTCCCCGGACACGGAGACCTCGTCGAGGTCCTTGACGTTCGTGAGCATCGTCTGGGTCCCTCCCGGATTCAGCGGGCTGCGGACCAAGGTCTCGGCGCCGTCGTCGTAGACGACGAACTGTTGGGCCTCGGGGATCCACGTCAGCCCGTCCGGAGAGAGGCCGGGAACGGACAGGAACGGGACCGTCGCATCGAGCGACGACTGCGTCGTGTTCGTGTAGTCGAGTGCGCCCAGGTCGTCGATCGACAATCCGTACAGGTCGAACTTGTCGATCCCGGGGCCTTCCCGCTCTCCCACGGCGATCGTCAATCGCGTCGGGTCGAAGAACCCCACGATCCCGACCGCGTCGAGCGTGTCGAGCATGTACGCGTCGGCGGTGACCTCGACCGTGTGCAACGGACCGGGGACCAGCGTGCGGCAGCAGTAGCCCTCTTGAGTGACGGCATCCTGGCGCCAGCCGGAGAGTCGGCCGTCGTCCGAGATGGCCATGTAGGGTCCGCCCTCCTGCATGGGCAGGTAGCCCGCGGGACCGATCGGGCCGACGTACGCGGACGCGGCGATCAACGGTCCGGACTTGCCGAAGATCCACGGCGACAGTTGGTCGGGACCCGAACCGGCCGTCGTGATGACGAAGGCCTGGTTGCGTGACGGTGCCGCTTCTCCGCTCCAGAAGGAGGGCAGCGGGGATCCCACGATCGGTGCGAACTGGGCGCGATCACCTTGCTTGCGTCCGAAGCGCAGCACGCCTCTTCGACTTGCCGCCCAACCCCAGTCGTCCGCGAGTCCCATGCCCGAGCGTGTGAAGAGGATCGGCTCGAGGTGGCGCGTGCGTTCGTGAACGACAGCGGCGCGCAAGTCGATCTCGAGCAGGTCGCCACCGGCCACGAGGCTCGTCGCGACGAGCACGGACCATCCGCCAGGGTCGATCGCGACGTGCGAGAGGAACGGATCCTGGTCGCGAGTCGGGCCGACGCCGTCCTGCTCGTGGATCACGCGCGGCTCGCGACCGTCGGCGACGATCAGGAATCCGAACGTCGTTCCCTGCGTGCCCGCACGGCGGAAGTGGTGGAGCGCGATGCCCGACGGAAGCTCGAGACGCGCGCTTCCCGACGGACCGGCCACCCTCTGTGCGCAGTCAGGCTCCAGGCACGACACGGTCGTCCTGCCGACGACGTCCAGGTCCAGCAACTGAATGCCTCGCAGGTCCTCGGGAACCGACCGCGTCGTTCCATCCGCGGCGTCGACCCGCACGATGGCCACGTACCCGGTCGATCCGCGGAACATGAGGGAGACTTCGTCCGCAACGGCGATCGACGTCGTTGCAAGGAGCAGGGTGGGGAGCAAGGCGTGTTTCATGGCGACTCCTAGCGGGACGGCCGAAGGTGGCACGGATCTCGCAGTTCGAGGATCATGGTACATCGCATTCTGAGTCCCAGGTCACCAGATGGGTTGGGCGCTTCGGCGCCCGTCCATGATCTGGATTCTCGCGTCCAGGATCTGGAAATGACCTCTGCCTCCCACCACCTCGAAGGGTTCCGGCCCCCTGCGCCGTATCGCGAGATCGCACGGTTGGCACCCGGTGTCTGGAAGGTGGAGAAGGAGGGCCAGTTCCACGTCGTGCGCGGCCTCACCAGCGGCGAGCAGTGGCAACGCGAATTGCTCGCATTGGGAGCGGTCGACGTCCAGGGCATCGCCCGACTCCAGGACCATGGCGTGACCGATTCCGGCCATCCGTACTTGGTGCGTGCATGGGTCGCAGGGGAGCCGCTCCACAAGGCTGCCCCGGGGCTCTCCGCCCAGGACCTGGCGCGCGCATTGGCGAGCCTCTGTGACACTCTGCAAGGTCTGCACGATCACGGGTTCGTGCACGGAGACCTCAAGTCCGATCACGTCATTCTCGGTCCGGATGGAACCGTCACGTTGACGGACTTCGGACTGGCCAGGCCGATCGAGCCCGGAGCGTCGGCGCGCGTGTCGGGCACGGTCTTCGCGATCGCGCCCGAGGTCCTGATGGGGGAGAGGCCCGGTCCCGAGGCCGACGTCTTCGCGGTGGGCGTCCTGCTGCAACGACTCCTCGCTCCGTCCGAGACCTCGGCGGCGGAGTTCTACGGCGCCTTTCCCGCCCAGTCCTATCTGCAGGCCTTGGGCGTCGACCCGACCCGAATCCCCGATTGGGCGCGCGGACTCGTTCAGGAGCTCCTGCATCGGGACCCCGCCTCTCGGCCCGCGGACGCGGCCACGGTGGCGCATGCGTTGCGCCGCGCGGCCGGTGACGCTCTCGAGGTGGCGGACGACCGCGCGCCACGGATCACGATCCCCAGGTGGCTGGGCCGCGAGGAATCGTGGTTCGCGCTGCACCAGGACGACGACGAACCGGTCCAGGTGAGCCTGCCGCCCGACGAGGATCCTCTGGACTTCGCTCGGGCCTTCGCCATGCGCGCCCGCGAGTCGGCTCGACCGCGCGTCCTGGTGGACCTGGAGCGCGTGATGTCCGAGCACCCTGGCGAGGCCGGGCTCGCCGCAGCGTTGGAGGGCATCGTCCGATCGTCGCGCCGCGCGGATCTGGTGATCGCGATTCGGGAGCCCAACGCCTCGGCGACCCATGCGCTCGAACTGCTGCCGAACCTCGCTCGCAACGGCCTGCCTGGTGGGATGCCCCGGGCCAGGTGGGTCGCGTTCATACCGGGCGAAGCCTCCGTTCCGCACGGTTGGTCGCAGGCTGCGATCCCGGCCGTTCCGGACGACGCACTCATCGCGTTCCTCACCGAGCGCATCGATCCCGACGCACAACGCAGCGAGTTCCTGCAAGCGCTGTGTCGCTTGGGGCGAGGTTCGGCTTCCCGCGTCGAAGCCGTGCTCGATGCTCTGCGCGAGCGCCGCACCCTGTTGCCGGGCAAGCGACTTGCGCGACTCGTTCCGAAGGGTGTGGTGGCGGACCTCGAGCGGCATGCGGATCCCGACGCGCGGATCGCCAGTTTGGAGGACGGCCCGCTCGCCGCCTGGGCCGCGATCTCGAGCTGGCCGTTCCCTGCGACCCGTGACGATCTGGTCGCAGCCCTCGGGGGTGACCAGGACGACCTGGAACCCGACCTGCGCGTCCTGCGTGAACTCGGACTGGTGCGCATCACCAGGAACGACACGGGCCAACCCGTGTTCGTCGTTCGCGGTTCGGCGGCGTTCCCCGAATCCCGTTGGTCCAAGGCCTATTGGCGCTCGTTGATGACCGGCATCGGTCGACGTCTGCAAGAGCTCGGTGCCCTCGACGATCTCCTGCTGCCTTACCTGGGTTTCCTCACCGACGAGTCCATGGCGTTGCAGCGCGTCGTAGGTCGAGCCGAGGTCCTGCGCCGCCGCGGCAACCCCGAATCGGGCCTCGACCTCCTGCGCACCACGCAAGCGATCCGCGAACGATGCGGGGCCGAGCGCTCGCTCGAGCTGTCCGTGGACTTCATCCGAACCTGGATCGCGCTGGGCAACGCGGTACGTGCGCGCGCCGAACTCGAGTCCCTGGTCGCGAGCGACGCGCGTTTGTCGCCCGGCGTGCACGCACACCTGCTCGGCGCGTTGGCCGAGGTCGATCACGATTCCGAGGCGGCGGTGGCGTTCTACGACCAGGCGCTGGCCTCGGGCGAGGACGCAGCGGCCCAGGACGCGTGGGTCGCCAAGGGTGCCCTCTTGCTCGAGCGAGGACAGCACGCCGAGCTCGAGGCGTTGTGCGTATCCGCGCTGAGCGGGAAACAGGGCACGCCCTCGCGCCGAACGCGCATCAACATGCACTCCTTCGCTGCGCTCAGCCGGTTTCGCCGAGGCGAGGTCGTGGAAGCGCGGAGTCGATTGGAGCAGGCGCTCGAGGTCGTCCAGCACATGGAGGATCCGCTGGGCGAAGCGGGGATCCAGTTGAACTTGGGAACCGTGCTGCGCCGTTCGGTCGGACCGGCCGCGTCGCTGGCATGTTTCGCGCGAGCGGGCGAGTGCTCCGCATCCGTCGGGCACCTGGCGGGTGAGGTGCAAGCGGCCTACATGCATGCGGGTGCGTTGCGAGAGACGGGTGAACTGGTGGAGTCGGGCGAGGTCCTGACGTCCATCCTACGCATCGCACCTCACGCGGGGCACGCGCACGCCGCACGCGTGCGGGGCTCGATCGGTCTCGTGCTGGCCGACCGAGGACACGCGGCTCGCGCCCTTGTTTGGCTCGAGGACGCCGGGAACGAATTGTCCGGGTTGGAGCTGCATCTCGAAGCGGCTCGCCTGTTGGCGCGCGCCGCGTTCCTGAGAGCTGCGTTGGATCCCCATGCACCGGCGCCTTCGGAGCCGTTGCTCCTCGCGCGCGAGACGGATCCCCGCGTCGGCCTCGACCTTGCGCGACGCTGCGCGGCCTTGGGTGAACTCGAGAGCGCACGTTCGTTCACGTCGGACGCCTTGGACCTGGCGCGACGCCTGTCCCTGCACGAGGCCGAGAGCGACGCGCGTGACCTACTGGGGCTGTTGTCCGACACGGGAGACGTCCGCTCCGACGGCGAGTCCGACGTTCCGCGCGTGGGATGCCTGGCTCGGCTGTTGGCCCAAGGCGAGCTTCCCGAGCTGCGGGCGGCGCGGGACCGGTTCGAGGCGGAGGGGTGGGACGGTCTGGCGGCTCGCGCTGGATTGGCTCTGGTCGTGAGGTCCTCCAGCGGTGATGCTCTGGAAGCGGATCGCGCGGCTTGGGCGCGGTGTTGGCGTCGAGCGGCCTCGGGTCTGGACCCGTTGGCTGCGGAGCGCTGGAAGCGGTTCCTTCTTGGAGGTCCCGACCCGCGGCCCTCCGACCTGGAGGCCCAACCGAGCGACACCGACGACGACATGGACATTCGCACGATCCTCGACATCAATCACCGCCTGGTGGCGATGCAGGATCAAACGACCTTGCTGCGCACCATCTTGGAGTGTGCGACGGATCTGACCGGTGCGGAGCGCGCGTTCCTGATCCTCGAAGAGCACGGGGAGTTCCACGTGGACCTCGGCGTGGACAGCGACGGCGCCGAGATGCGCGACGCGAACATCGAGGTCTCGCAGACGATCCTGCAACGCGTCCTGGAATCGGGCGAGCCGTTGCTCCTGTCGAACGCATCGGAGGAACCCGGTCTGGCCGAGTCCGCGTCCGTCGAGTCGTTGCAGCTGAGGTCGATCCTGTGCCAGCCCTTCGAGCCGCTCGATGGCTTGCGCGGCGTGCTCTATCTGGACTGCCGCTTGCGACCAGGAGCCTTCGACGACCGCGCTCGCAGGCTTCTGTCGATGTTGGCGGACCAGGCGACCTTGGCCGTGCGCCAGGTGCGGCGGGTCGAGGAGATCCGCGAGTTGAACGAACGCTTGCGCGACGAGGTCGTCGACCGGTCGGCGGAACTGAACACCGCGCGCAAGGTCCTCGAGGCGGCCGGTTTGCCCGCGCCGATCCCCGGGCTCGTCGGTGAGGCGCCGGCGATGCTGGCGGTCTTCGATCTGATCCGCAGGGCCGCGGCCGGTCCTCTGCCGGTACTCGTTTCCGGTGAGAGTGGCACGGGCAAGGAACTCGCCGCTCGCGCCATTCACGATCTGGGGCCGGATCGGGATGGCCCTTACGTCTCCGAGAACTGCACGGCGATCCCCGCCAGTCTGCTCGAAGCCGAGCTCTTCGGAGCACGCAAGGGCGCCTTCACGGGTGCCGATCGAGACCGTGTCGGCCTGTTCGAACGTGCGGAGGGCGGCACCCTTTTCCTGGACGAGATCGGCGAGCTGCCCCTCGACTTCCAGGCGAGGCTTCTACGCGTGCTGGAGACTCACGAGATCCGCCGCGTCGGTGACGACAAGACGCGCAAGATCGAGTTCCGGCTGGTCAGCGCGACCAACCGGGACCTCCTGGCCGACGTCGATTCGGGACGGTTCCGCGCCGATCTGTACTACCGCCTGGCGGGCATCACCGTGACGATGCCTGCCCTGGACGAACGTCGCGAGGACATCCCGCGCCTGGTCGAACACCTGCTCGACAAGGAGTCTCGTCGCACGGGAGTCCGTCGTCGCTGCACCGGACCGATGCAGGACGCGCTGTCGGAACGGGACTGGCCGGGCAACGTCCGGGAGCTGTCCAACACGGTCGCGCGACTGTGCTTGCTTTCGGACGGGGATCTGGCCGACGTGACCTTGCTGGGGGACTCCGAAGCCGGTGATGCCCCGGGCCGTCCCGATGCCGTGATGTCCTTGGCCGAGCTGGAGCGGCGTGCGATCGAGCGTGCCCTCGAACGAACGGGTGGGGACAAGGGCCGTGCGGCCGAGCTGCTGGGCATCTCGCGTTCGAAGATCTACCAGAAGCTCAAGGACTACAAGGACCACACGGACTGAGCTGAGGGCGCTCGGGGTGGGGTGTAGATCCTGGACGGAATCCAGGATTCGAACGTGCCCGCGGGGCCGGTGGCACGTTGCGGTCCGCAGCCTGGTTGGCACGGAGGTTGCTCTTGTCCAGCGTGCGATGCGGCATGCCGAACGACCCCCTTCCGGGGATTCGATCGGTCAGCCGCCGCGTCGTGCGACTCGAACATCGTTGGACCGGGATCGACGCGCCGCTCGAAGCGAGGCGGTGCGCCTGGACCCGCGAGGTTCGAGGTCGGGGCGGCACGAATACGAACACTGGCAGGTGCGTGTTCGTGCTCGCCCCGATTCGAAGCGAGAAGTAGAAGTCGTGGCGGCCGGGGGGAGCCCCGGTCGCCCATTCTCGTTCAGAAGCTCCAGCGCAAGCCGAAGACCAGGTTGCGGCCGGCGGCGTTCACGCCCGAGCCGTGGATGCGATAGTCCTCGTCGGTCAGGTTCTCCAGGCCGAACGTCGCGAGCAAGCCGTCGCCGAAGTCGTACCCGCCGCGCAGGTCCAGCGTCGTGAAGTTGGGCGTTCCGCCCGGGGGGATGCGCGACACGTCGTTCCTGTCGCGCGTCGACAGGTCGTCGGCGTCGTCCATGTGGCGAGCGCTCAACTCGATCCAGTAGTCGTCGTCCTGGGGCTCGAAGCGGGTGCCCGCGAAGAGGTGGATCGGCATCAAGCGGTCCAGCGGTTCGCTCACGGCCACGGGAGCGGCGGTGGGGTAGGTGTCCTGCTTGCCGTCCATCCAGGTGAAGCTGCCGAACACGGTCCACGCGTCGGCCACCAGGTAGTCCGCGCTCAGCTCGACGCCCAGCGCGTAGCCGTCGCCCACGTTGGCCTTGGTGATCTCCGCGTCCCCGGCGCCGTTCACGTTCCCCGTCGGGACGCGCACGATGCCGTCCTCGATCTGCGTGTAGAACGCGGCGGCTTGGGCGCTCATGCGGGCCGTCCGTTCCCGGACTCCCAGTTCGAAGGCGAGGAAGCGCTCCTCGTCCAGGCCCAGGGCGGGGATCTCGAACTCGTTCGAGCGCGCGGTGTCGAAGCGCGTCACGTCGGACAGGTTCGGGGCGCGGAAGCCCTGGCTGATCCCGCCGAAGAGGGTGCGCCGGTCCTTCTCGAGCTCGTAGGCGAAGCGCGCCGAGCCCGTGGCGCTGGACCAGGAATCGTCGACCGCGATCTGCATGTCGGTCACCGGGTCCCGGACCGAGTCCGCATTGGCGTCCGCGTACGACCAGCGCGCGCCGAACGTCATGCTCAAGCGCTCGGAGATCGGAACCACGTCCTGGACGAACAGTCCCATCAACGTGTACGTCGCGTCGTCACCGACCGGTCCTTGGATGTCGTCGGCGGCGGTCTGGGCGGCACCTCGATCCAGGTAGGAGTCGACCGTGTCGTGGTAGACGTCCGCGCCCCAGGTCCACCGACTGCCGCCCGAGGTCTCCTTGTTGAAGTGCTGGAACAGGCCGAGCGTGCCCACGTCGAATCCTTGCGTCTCCTCGGCCATGCTGGATCGACGGCGGAAGCGATCCTCGGACTGGCGGTGCCAGGAGACGCTGGTCGTCGACTGATCGGCCCAGCCCCAGTCCACGTCGGCGTGCAGCTGCGCATAGGTCAGCGTTCTCTGTTGGGTCAGGTCGCGTACCAGGTCGCTGCCCGTGGACAGGCCGTGCCAGGTCGTGCCGAAGACCGTGCTGTGCGTGCGCGGGACGTCCTTCTGGTTCACGTTCTGGACGCCCAGGACCAGGCGCGTGTCGCCGTCGATCCAATGCTCGACCTTGAGGTCCAGGCTGTGTTCGTCATAGGCCGTGTTCGGTTGCAGGCCGACGTCGCTGCCGCCGTGGAGGTCGCCGAAGTCGCGCCCGGTGTAGCCGAACAACACGCCCGTGTCCTCGCGGTTCGTCCAGCTGCCCTCGGCACGCCCGATCAAATAGTTCGCCTGGTCCGCGAAGCGCAGCTCCAACGCGCCGCCGAATCCGTCGTCCCACGCGTAGGGATCCCGCGTCAGCACGTTGACCGTTCCGCCGACGGCGTCGGAACCCCAGAGCACCGCGGACGGACCCTTGACCAGTTCGATGCGGTCGACGGTGAACGGGTCGATGGTGGACGTGTACTGGTTCGGTCCCGCGCGGAAGACCGAGTTGTTGAGGCGAATGCCATCGATCAGCACGAGGTTCTGGAAGCCTGTGAACCCGCGGATGTACGGCGATCCCTGGCCCGGGCCGGTCTTCTGGATCATCACGCCGGGCATGTCCCGCAGGGCTTGGGGCAAGGTCCGGTACGCGCGCTCCCGCAAGCGCTGCTCGCTCACGACCTCGACGGAAACGGGCGTCGTGAGGGCATCGCTCTCGCTGCGGTTGGGCGTGATGACGATCTCGCGGTCGTCGACCGGATCCTCTTGGTCGGACCGGACCGCGGGGTCCTCGTCCTGGAAGGCCCGAGCGGGTGCGACGCAGAGCGTGAGCGCAGCCAGGACCGGGAGCGAGCGGGAGAGGAACGACGAATCATGTCCCGTCCGCCGGGACGGGGAATGCAGGAGAACCATGGTGGAGCGAGTGCAGTGCGCCCGAGGGGGATCCCGGGCTGGAACCCCAGAGCCAAGAATCGCTGGGGGGGGAGACGAACCGTGCTGAAATCGGATGCGAAGGAGGCCGAGCGAGGCCCTTCGATCCGGTTGGGAGCGCCTCAGAACGCTACGGCCCTGCAACGGTTCAGAGCAAGTTGCGAACCTGTCCGGCGCGCCCCGCGTATGCTCTTCCGTCATGACCGTGCCCGTGTCGCAACCGCCTCCGAAAGCCCCGCGAGGGTTTCCCGGACCTGCTGCTGGCCCTTGGGCCGTGGTGGTGTCGGTGCTGTTGCATGGACTGGCGCTGGGCGCACTGGCCTGGACCGTGGGGCTGCGACCGACCGTCTCCCACGCCCGGGACCACCAACCCCGGCGCAGCGTCACGTTGACCGCCGTGGCGCCTGCGCCGGAGTCTTTCGCGCCGGACCTCGACCCCGAGAACCTCTCGCTCGAGGCCCAGCCGAACCCTCCGGAATTCCCGGTCGAGTCCTTCCAGGATCCCGAAGGTCCGCCGGAGGACCTGGACGCACCGGACCTTCCGATCGAGTTCGTTCCGCGTCCTCCGAGCCAGCCGAAGGACCTGACCAAGCGCACGCCCAAGGCCGCGTCGAGTCCGATCGAGTCCGCGCCCGAAGTCGTCCCGCCGATCGATTCCGATCCTCAAGATCAACCCGATGTTCCGCCCGAGGACGTCGCGCCGAGTCCCGTCGATGCCGAACCCGATTCCGTGACGACCCTGGCGACGCGCGTCGCCACGTCCTGTCCGCATCCCGAGTACCCGCCTCAAGCCGTTCGCATGAAGTGGCAAGGCACCGTGGTCGTGACCCTGGACGTGCGGCTCGATGGAACGGTGTCGGACGTGCGCGTCGTTCAGAGTTCCGGTCGCAAGGTGTTGGACGAGGCCGTGCTCGAGAAGGTCCGGGACTGGAAGCTCGAGCCCGCGAGCCGAGCCGGCGTGAGCGTGAAGTCGGAACTCGAGTTGACGTTCCGGTTCGACGCATCCGGCGTCCACGCGGACCAGCGCTGAGCGACCTTCACGGGTCCGTTCCCTGGATCGAATCCAGGATCAGGACGACCGAACCGCCTCCAGCGGCCTTGGAGGGACGTTCACGACCCGATCCCGTCGTGGAACGGCGCTTGCACTTCAGGAGGCATCGCGCAACGAACCGATCGCGCGATCCCTCGAACCACCCCGAACCCCACCCCTCCATGAAGCTCACACGTCCCTTCATCGCCTTCGCCGGTCTCAGCGCGTTCAGCGGACTCGCCCAGGCCCAGATCGCCTTCCAAGCGCCCTCCAACTACCCCCTCGTCACCCAACGGCCCGATTGGGTCGAGGTCGGCGACTTCGATGGCGTGAACGGCCCGGACCTGGCCGTGACCGTCGGCGGTCCCCAAGGGGTCAATGGCCCCGAGTACGTCCAGGTCTTCAACAACCTGGGGAATGGACAGTTCCTGGCCGGACAGCAGGTCCTGATGGGCGTCAACGTCGGCGTCGCTGCGGCGGTGGCGGGCGACTTCGACGGCGACGGGGACCAGGACCTCGCCGTGAGCCTGAAGGACTCCAACACCGTATCGATCCTGACGAACACCGGCGGGACGCTGACTCCCGGCATCGCGATCGCGGTCGGCGGATCCGAGCCGCGCCACATGAACGCCGCCGACCTCGATGGCGACGGCGACCTCGATCTCGTCACGTCCAACCGGGAAT
>JAJDEX010000107.1 GCA_029259575.1 Planctomycetota bacterium
CGGCACGAATGTTCCAGCCAGGTACTGAACAGTGCCAGGCACCGTATCGGGCACCGTATCGGCAGGCACCGTAGGCTAGCCGTATGAGGCACGTCATCGTGATCGGAGTCGGAGGCGTCGGTGCCTTCGCCCTGCGCGAACTGGCCCGGCGCGGCGTGTCGGTCCTCGGGCTCGAGGCCTTCCACGTCGGCCACGACCGCGGCTCCAGTCACGGTGGCACGCGCGTGTTCCGGCACGCGTACTTCGAGCACGCGGACTATGTCCCGCTGCTGCGCCGTTCGACGGACGTGTTCCGTGCATTGAGCGCTTCCAGCGGCCGATCCTTGCTCGAGGTCTGCGGCACGTTGTTGATCGGCAAGGACACGTGTCCGGTGGTCGCCGCGGCGTCGGCGGCAGCCCAGCAGCATCGCGTTCCGGTCGAGATGCTCTCGGCCACCGAGATCGTTCGGCGCTATCCGCAGTTCGCGATTCCGACCGACCACCACGCGCTCTTCGAGCCGGGCGGTGGCTTCGTCCGGCCCGAAGCCTCGATCCGTGCCGCGGTGGACGACGCGCTGTCCCACGGTGCCGAGATGCGCGAAGGGGTGCGGGTCGAGGGCATCCAAGAGCGCGCGAACGAAGTCGTGGTTCGGACATCCGATGGCGACCTGCACGCCGAGCGTGTTCTCGTGACCGCCGGGGCCTGGACCTCCCGATTGCTGCCCGATCTCGCACGGGTTCTGCGCGTCACCCGCCAGGTGCAAGGCTGGATCCAGCCAGAGGACGCGGCGCTCGGCTCTCCCGCGAAATTGCCGACCTGGTTCGTCGTGCGCACGGACGCTCCGCCCGTCTACGGCATCCCCGTGGACCCCGCGATCGATGGTCCGCCGCGCGTCAAGGTCGCGCTGCACGGACGAACGGAGCCGATGGATCCGGATGCACCCCGGCGCCCGGTGGACGATGCGGATCGCGCCGAACTCATGGACGCCGTGAACGCCTGGATGCCGGGTCTGAAGGGCGAACTCGTCGACGCCAAGACCTGCATCTACACCTCCACGCCGGACGAGCACTTCGTGGTCGATCACGCGCCCGGATACCAGCGCGTTGCCGTCGTCGCCGGCCTCTCAGGTCACGGTTTCAAGATGACGCCCGCTCTGGGAGGTGCGGCAGCGGATCTGGTGCTCGACGGCAAGTCGGAACTCCCGATCGCGTTCCTAGGCGCCGATCGATTCGGTTCCTAGTCGTCCGAGCGTCGTTGCGCGAACAGCCAGCGATACAACTCGGGGTCGGCATACGTTCGCGTCCACGAATCGTGGCCGACGCCGGGATACGTCGTCAGTTGGGCCGATGAGCCCGCTGCGTGCAACGCGTCGACGAGCAGCACGGATTCCTGCATCGGGATGGCGTCGTCGGCTTCGCCGTGGAACGCGCGGATGGGGACGTGACGGGCAGCCAGCAAGTCCTCCATCCGGAATCCGGTTTCCCGCTCGGGCCACAGGCGCCCGATCTCGCCGCCACCACAGATCGGAACGGCCGCGGCGATGCGGTCGGGGGCGCTCGCGAGCAAGCCCCAGGTAGCGTAGCCGCCCATGCTCAAGCCGGTGACGTACAGGCGTGCGTCGTCGACACGCGCGAAGTTCTGGATCTCGTCGAACAACGGCAGCAACCACTGGGATTCCCACCACATGCGCTCGGGACACTGCGGAACGACCAGGACACATTCGCGCAGCTCGGGGATCGCGTCCAACAGCTTCAGCGGGCCGTGGATCTCGAGCTGGCGCACGTCCGTGCCGCGTTCGCCGGAACCGTGCAGGAACATCAGCATCGGCCAGCCGTCGTCCGGCGTCGGACCGTCCGGAATCACCAACACGAACGGCAGTTGCACGCCCGCCTGTTCGTCTTGGACGTGATATTCGTATCGACCCGGACCGGGACCAGGGTCGGCGATCGGTGTGCGGCAAGCCGAGGCGAACGACCCGAGCAGTGCGAGGATTGCGAGGCGCAGCATCATGGCAGAGTCCTAGGCGCCGACCGCGCGCAACCAAGCTTGAGCCATCAACGCGGCGCCCGCCGAGGACGGATGCACGCCGTCGCCGGCCCAGTGTTCGGCCGGGGCGTAGCGCGTCGCTTCCTGGAACATCGTGTGGAACGGGACCCATGTCGCGCTGTGCTTGTCGGCGACGCGACGCGCGGCGGCGCGGTAGTGGTCGAACTCGGGGAACCAGCTGTCGTCGACCGCGCCGACCTTCAACACGAACGGCTCGCAGATGACGAGCTTCACGCCTGGCAGCGCTTTGCGGGTACGTGCCAGCAGCGCATCGAACCCCGCTTCGTACGACTCGACCGTCCCGGCATAGTTCCCGTGGCGACCGTGCCAGATGTCGTTGACGCCGATCAAGATGCTCAACACGTTCGGCTTCAGATCGAGCGTGTCCTCGTCCCATCTGCCCGCGAGATCCGGCACCTTGTGCCCGCTGATTCCACGGTTGAAGACGGTCAGGTCGAGATCGGCGTGACCGACGAGCAAGCCCGAGCTCGCCAACCACGCATAGCCGTTGCCCATCGTCGCGTGGAGGTTCGGCACGTCCGCGGTCTCACGGCTGCGACCTGCGTCGGTGATCGAGTCGCCCTGGAACAGGATCACGTCACCGGGTTCGATCAGGGACGTGGAGGTGCCGGTCGTCTCCGAGCACGTGCTGGTGCAGCCGACGAGGACGAGGAGGCCGAGCGCTGCGGCGAGGGTGATCTGCATGTCGTGGAGAGGCTGGAGCCGAGGGAGCATGGCGTCCAATCTAGCTGGACCGACCGAATCGGGGTGCGAACCCGCGATCGGACGACTCAGCGTGCGCGTACGACGGAGCGCAGGCCGGACACGACGTTCCGGGCGAGGTGTTCATGCCCTTCCGCCGTCGGGTGCAAACCGTCCTCGAGGTTCATCTCGGGCACCCCGCCGACCTCGCGCAGGAACTCGGGGACGAAGGCGAGGTCCAACTCTTGCGCGAGGTTCGGATACAGCGCGCCGAACTGCACCGCGTAGTCGCCATAGTTCTGCGGGATCTGCACCCCGAGCAGCAGGACTGTCGCGTCCGCGGCTCGCGCCATCTCGATCATCGCGCGCAAGTTGGCTTCGGTGTCCTCGAGCTGGATGCCGCGCAAGCCGTCGTTGCCGCCGAGCTCGATCACGACGACGTCCGGCTTCGAGCGCAGGACCCAGGGCATCGCGGTGACGCCGCCCGACGACGTGCGCCCGCTCTCGGACGCGTTGATCAGGTGGAAGGGATGGTCGTCCTCGAACAACATCCGTTGCAACACGGCTGGGAACGCCTGGTGTTCGGCCAGGTGCAGGCCGGCGCCGATGCTGTCGCCCAGAAAGACCACGGTCGGCGCGTCCTCGGGGATCACGAGCTCGTCGGTCGCGACCGTCGTGTCGTTCGACGGCGCGTCCATCATCGACGAGCTCCCGTTGCGTGAGCTTCCGTCGCCAGCACTGCCTTCGTCCTGGCCGCTGCATCCGAGGAGCAGCGCAACCAGGACCCACCCGAGACCTCGAATCACTTCGCCTTGGCCTTGCCCGCGGGCATGAGCAGCGTGAGCACGAACAGAACCGAGAGCACGAACATGGCGAGCTGGGCCCACCCTGCGATCGGCGTGCCGTGGGAACCGTCGAAGAGGCCTCCGATCTCCTTGAAGACGCGTGCGGAGCCGCCGATGGCCAGGATGCCCAGAACGAGCAACGAGACCCAACCGACCTTGCCCCCGACGCGGGTCAGAACGAGCGCGAGCAAGCCGAATCCGCAGGGGATGAGTGCGGTGTAGCTGTCGAAGCCGGTGATCGCGAATGCGCCGAGGCCGATGAGGATGAGAAGGGTGCCGTAGGGGGTCGCGGTGAGTTTCATGCGAACACGATACACACCGGGCACCGGGCCTGCCCAGGTCGGTGGGTTGCATCGCATGGGGCGCCGCAACGGAGGCGGGTCTGGTCGCTGGCATCGGGTATCTTGGCCGCCATGTCGGACACAACGTCGCAGAGCAAGGGGGCCGGAAGCGTTCCCCAGGTGGCCTGTCGAGGTCTCACGAAGTCGCTTCCGTCCGGCCCGCGCACGCTGACGATCCTGGACGACGTCGACCTGACGATCCACACCGGTGAACTCGTCGCCATCGTCGGCCCCAGCGGTTCCGGCAAGTCGACGCTACTGGGTCTGATGGCCGGGTTGGATCGGCCCAGCTCCGGCAGCGTTCTGCTCGACGGGGTCGCGATCGAACGCATGAGCGAGGACCAACTCGCCCTCTTGCGGCGCGCCAAGGTCGGGTTCGTCTTCCAGTCGTTCCAGCTGCTCGGCAACCTGACCGCACGCGAGAACGTGTTGGTGCCGCTCGAGCTCACAGGTTTCGCGAATGCCCGAGCGCGCGCCGACGAAGTGCTGGAGCAGGTCGGACTCGCGGATCGCGGGCACCACTATCCTTCGCAACTCTCGGGCGGTGAACAGCAGCGCGTTGCCTTGGCGCGCGCGTTCGCCTCACGGCCCGCTGTGTTGTTCGCCGACGAACCGACGGGCAACCTCGACAGCGAGACCGGCGGCAAGGTGCTCGAGTTGTTGCTTTCGATGCGCGAGGACAACGGTACGACCCTGATCCTGGTGACGCATGACGCCGCGATCGCCGAGCGCGCCGATCGCCAGGTGCACCTGTTCGGCGGGAAGCTCGTCCAGGACACCGCGCAAGCCGCAGCCGCACCGACCTCGCTGTGAGCTCGAACCCGACCCGCTGGCGCGTCCTGTTCGCCGCCGTCCTGCGCGAATCGCGCGCGTCGCGTGGGCGACTGTTCTTCTTCACGTTGTGCCTGGCCATCGGCGTGGCGGCGGTCGTCGGGGTCTCGTCGTTGGTGGCGACGATCCGCGTCGGGCTGTCGGCTGAGTCCCAGGACCTGCTCGCCGCCGACGTGC
>JAJDEX010000108.1 GCA_029259575.1 Planctomycetota bacterium
CTTGATTTCCGCCGAGTGGGGACTCGGCGTGGATTCGAATCGGATCGAGATGATCTCCCAACGTGCTGGCTTGGGGAAGCCGCACCGGACCCCGGACGCGGCCGCTGGATCCTTCACGGGTCTGGCTGTGCCTCGCCTCGCCTTGGAGGGTGAGGCCGTGCCGTCCCAGGGGACCACCCGCCGGCGAGAGGCTTCCTTGCTTCTCGCTGGCGTCTTCCAGGTCCACGCCACGGGGAGTCTCTCCTCGCGTGGACTTGCATGCGGAGTCGAATACCAACCCGACCGGACCGTGTTGGAGACACGGTCTATTCGTGATGTGCGCGTGGGGCGCCCATCACTCCGTTCCAAGGCAGACGGACCGTCGCGGTCCACCCACCGCGTCACCGTCACTAGCAGGCACCCCGCCTGCTCAGGGGGAAGCCCAGCATGGGTCTTCGTTTCAACACCAACGCTACGTCGCTTCAAATCCGGCGACAACTGTTCGATCACGAGCAAACGCTAAGTCGAAGCTATCGGCGTCTGTCATCCGGTTTGCGGATCCAGAACGCCAGCGACGATCCCGCAGGGATCGGCATGGCCAGTCGCTTGCGCGTCAAGGCCAGCGAGTACACGGTCGGCCTTCAGAACCTCGATTCGTTCGAGGGATTGGTCGATCTCGTCGCGGCGACCAACACCTCCGGTCTGAAACAGCTCGAGAGGATCAAGACGCTCGCACTCGCGGCGTCCGACGGCACGTTGACCGCTGATCAACGCAGCACGATCGACGGTGAGTACCGAGCCGCGATCAACGAGATCAAGCGCTTGGCGGACACCAAGCACAACGACATCACTTTGGGCAACGGGAGCCAGTTCTCGGTCTCGACCCGGGTCGGCACCGGTGCGAACGATGCGTTCTCGGTGGTGCTTCCGAACCTCACCAGTTCGTACTTCAACACGTTCGAGGCGTTCGACCTGGACAGCGCGACGACGGCCCAGAACCTGCAGGGCTTCATCGATTCGGCGCTCAGCCTGGCGCAGACCTACGAAGGTCTGATCGGCAGCGGCCTGAACCGGATCAGCAACGCGCGCGGCTCGATGCAGACGCAGTTGGCGGCGACGCAGACGGCGGAGTCGCGGATCACGGGCTTGGACGTGGCGGCGGAGACCAGCGCCCTGGCCCGCGCGCAGATCTTGACCGAGAGCGCGACGGCGCTTCTCGCGCAAGCCAACCTGCAGCCCCGGCACGCGCTGAACCTGTTGCAGAGCACGCTCGCGCATCTGTGACGCACACTTGCGGGCTTCGGCCCGGAAGAACCATCGATGGGGCTTGGGGTTCGTGTGGGGACGCGAACTCCAAGCCTTTCGTTTGCGTATAGGATTCGCCCATGGCGGGACCCCTTTGGATCGGAGTCGATGGCGGCGCGACTTCGGTGCGCGCCGTGACGTTCGAGGACGGTCCTACGGGGCGCCTGCGTTCTGCTGGTCGGCGCGCACGACAGGACTGGATCACGCCCACCGCTTTCGAGCCGCCGGTCCTGGAGTCGCAGTTGGGCGATCTGGATGCGAACGGGCATCTGGACGCTTCGCGGTTGCACCCGGACGAAGCGCTCGAAGGCACCGCGCGCCTGCACACGCTGGCCAACCTGATCGCGGAGCTCACGTTCGGCGTGCAGGTGACCGAGGTCCACGTCGGGATCTGCTTACCGGGACGCGTCGATCCGAGTGGGCGTTCCATCGTGGCGTGCTTGAACGGACCGCGGCTGCCCGATGCGCTGGATCGATGGGCTCTCGAGCTGGAGGGCCGCAACCTCACCTTGGCGCAGCCCGTGGATCGGATCCACTCGGACGGGGAGGCCGCAGGGTGGGGCGAGGACTTGGCCGAGGGCGGAGCCTTCACCGACGTGAGGTGCGCGCTCTACCTGGGCGTCGGCACCGGAGTCGCGGAAGCGGCGAAATCGCGCGGTGTTCACCTGGACGTGGCGGGGTTGCGTGAGCTCGGACCTGCGCCCTGGGAAGCACCGAGCGCGTTCGGGGACCAGGTCGATGCGGCGGCCGGCCTGCGCGGGATGCAAGCGCGATGGCGCAAGGAGTGCGGCCCCGGACTGCGCTTGCTCGATGCGGTGCGCCGCGAGGACCCGCGGGCGATCGCGATCTTGATGGACGGCGCTCGGGCGCTGGCGGATCACGCCGCAACACGCGTCGAAGCCCTGGGTTCCCGTGGCGAACCGGTCGAACGCATCGTCTTGGGACAACGCGCCAGCGAGCTGTGGACCGCGCCCGAGTTCGCCCCGATCTATCGCCGAGCGTTCGAACAACGCTTCGTGCAGGCAACCGAGGTCGTGGCGTCCAGGTTGCTCGAGGCTCCCGCGCTGGGGGCCTTGGGTGCGACGCTCGGCCGGGTTGCCGCGCTTCGGGCTGGAAGCTGATCCCGTCGAACCGCATCCTCGATGGATGCCGCAGGAACTCCCCACGACGCCTGGATTCGAGCTCGTGGACTGGGCCGTGATCCTGGGCGTCCTGGTCCTGACGACGTGGATCGGTCATCGCGCAGCGGGGCGACCGTCCTCCGCGCGCGAGTTCTTCCTGGGTGGTCGTCGGTTGCCCTGGTACGCGGTCGCGGCGTCGTTGATCGCGACCGAGATCTCCGCGGTGACGTTCATCGGCCTGCCAGCCTCGGTCGCCATGGAAGGCGGCGACCTGACCTATCTGCAGGTCGTCCTGTTCGGCGCGTTGATCACGCGCGGCATCATCGCTCTCGTGCTGGTGCCCGTGTACTTCGAGCGCGAGATCTACAGTCCTTACGACTACGTCGGTCAACGGCTCGGCGCCTCGGCGCGCGTGGTGACGACCGTCGTGTTCTCGGTCGGAGGCGTCCTGGCGCAGGGCGCTCGGGTCTACGTGACCGCGCTGGTGATCGAGGTCCTGCTGCGGTCGCAGTTGGAGTCCGTCCACGCCGCGATCGGCATGCCTCCTCTCGGGACGGCCGTCACCCTGGTCGGCGTGGTCGCCGTCGTCTGGACCTGGATGGGCGGCATCGCCACCGTGGTCTGGACCGACGCCGTGCTGTTCGTCCTGTTCCTGGTCGGTATCGGCGTGTTGGGTGTCGTGTTGAACGGGCAGATCGAGGGCGGGCTGCTGCAAGCGTTCCACGATGGAGCCGAAGCCGGCAAGACGCGCGTGATCGACACGCGCTTCGCTTGGGAGAAGCCTCATCGACTGGGCGTCGTTCTGGGGCTGGCCTCGTGGGGCATGGTGGGCGACTACGGCTGCAACCAGCTGATGGTCCAGAGGCTCTTGTGCTGCCCCTCGGTCGCCCAGGCGCGGCTCGCCGTACTCATGTCGTCCCTCGGAGCGATCGTCATCGCAGCGATCGCGTTCCTCGGCATTGGCCTCTGGTCGTGGAGCGCGACGCATGCGTTCACCCCCGAGTTGCAAGCGCTGGTCACGCAGCAACAGGACCGACTGCTACCCGCGTTCCTGTTGCAGGCGGTCCCGACCGGATGGAAGGGGCTCGTCCTGGCCGGCGTGTTCGCGGCGGCGATCTCCAGTCTGGATTCGATCCTGGCGGCGCTCTCCCAGACGACCATGTCCCTGTTCGGTCTGGATCCCCAGGGAGGACCGGCTGCCATTCGCATGTCGCGAATTCTCGTGGTCGTCTTCGCCGTCGTGTTGTGTGCCGTGGCTGTGGGCATGCGTCCGCTGCATGAGGACCATCCGTCAATCCTGACCTTGGCCTTGAGGATCGGAGCGCTGACCAGTGGCATCCTGCTGGGAGCGTTCGTGCTGGCGCTGTCTCGCCTACGTCTGCGGGGAGACGGGTTCCCGTGGGCGGTTGCGATGGCGCTCGTCTGGGTCCTGGCGATCGCCCAGCTCGAGTCGCTTCCGCCACTTCATTTCGGCATCGTCGGAGCCGCGATCACGATCGGATTCGTGTGGAACACGACCCGGCGAGGCGCGTCGCGGTTCCACGTCGCGCAATGGATCTTGCTTGCGCTGATGTCGTTCGGAGCCTGGGCGTTGCGTCGCAACCTGAGCGTCCAGTTGCCATGGCCGTGGTACGCACCGATCGGTGCCGTGTTGACCGTGACGTTGTCCTGGTGGCTCGACGGAGCACGCACTCAGGCGAAGGGCGGCGTGTCGAACGGATCGGACGCCAGCATCGCGTCGAGCGATTGACGCGGGCGAACGGCGTGGACGGCGCCGTTCTGGATCACGACCTCGGCCGGCAGCGGGAACCCGTTGTAGTTCGAAGCCATGCTCATTCCGTAGGCGCCCGTGTCGTGGATGCACAGGGCATCGCCGACGCACACGTCGGGCAACAACTGCGGCGTGGGCGTACCGTTCTTGTCCTGGGTCAGCACGTCGGACGCCTCGCACAACGGGCCGGCCACGACGCGCGGCTGTTCTGGACCCGCGCAGTCGCCCAGTGCCGTGATGCGGTGATGGGCGCCGTAGAGCATCGGGCGCGCGAGCGTGTGGAAGCCCGCATCGACCAGCACCCAGTCCCAGTCCGGCGTTCGCTTGCGCGCGTGGACCTGGGTGATCAGGATGCCCGCGGAGGCGACCAGGAACCGACCGGGCTCGACCTCGAGCGTGATGTCGCGCTCCAGTTCGCGTTGCCAGCCGTCGCGGGCGGAGCGCCACGCATCGACGTAACGCTCGACCGGGAAGGGGGCGTCGCCCTCGCGATAGGGCATCGGCAACCCGCCTCCCGCCGACACGCGCTCGACCGACGCCGGCGCCTGACGGAGCCATTCGCCCATCACCTCGATCGTGCGCTCGAGGTTCTCGAGTTCGACACCCGAACCGATGTGGACGTGCAGTCCGGTGACCACGAGTCCTGCCGCGCGGGCTCGGCGGTAGGTGGCTTCGAGCTCGGTGTGCCAGATGCCGTGCTTGGATGCGGGGCCCCCGGTCGTGACTTTGCGGTCGTGCCCGGCGCCGAAGCCCGGGTTGATGCGCAAGGTGCACGTGCGTGAGGCGCCGCAGTCCGCGTACGGCTCGATCAGGTCGGCCGAGCCCAAGTTCGCGCGAACTCCGTGTTGGCCGATCAGGGCTAGGGCCTCGCGATCGAAGACGTCGGAGACGAGTTCGATGCGGTCCGCCGGAAATCCGGCTCGCAAGGCGCGCAGGACCTCGCCCGCCGAGACCGCGTCGACCGACAGACCATCGGCGGCGAGGGCCGTCAGCAACGCGCTGCCCGGATTCGCCTTCTGGGCGTAGCGCACGACGTCGAACCCTTCCAAGAGTCGGACCTGCGCGCGCACGCGATCCAGATCCAGCACGTACAGCGGCGTGCCGTGTTCGCGGGCCAGGGCGAGCAAGGTCTCGCTCGACCAGCCGCTCACGCTTCCAGTCCTTCGCGCAACGCCTCTTCCAAGCGCGTCAGGTCCGCCGCCTTGTGCTCGGCATTCACGGCGATGATCGGCCGGGCCGCGCCACCTCCATAACCGCGGAACGGAACGAAGATCCCGGCCCGCTCGAGGTGTTCGATCAGGGTCTGGCCCAGTGCCTCGTCGACCGGCAGATGCACCTGGGGAACCGTGTGACCGGGCGGCCGCAGATCCAGGCGACGCAGCAATCGATTCAAGGAACTCGCGTTGGCCTTCAAGCGTTCGACGCGCGCCGGTTCGCGGATCAACACGTCGAGCGCCGCCACGGCTCCCGCCGCGACCGCCGGGGGGATCGGCGTGGTGCCGGCGTAGGTCTCGGAGCGTCGGCGCACCCGTTCGATCGTGGCCGCGCTGCCAGCGATCACGCCTCCCGTGGCGCCGAGCGACTTGGCCAGGCTGGCTGTGATGACGATCCGTGGGTCCCGCAGTCCATGCCCGTGCGCCGTGCCGCGGCCTCCGGTTCCAATGAGTCCTAGCCCGTGGCTGTCGTCGACGACGCACAGCCCGGTGGGCGGCAGCATGCGCAGCAGTTGTCCGAGTTCCGCGTAGCGACCCTGGCGGGGGAAGACGCCGTCCGTGGCGATCACCATGTGCTCGTCGACGTACCGATCCGCCAACGCGTGCGCGCGCATCAGGTCGCCGGAGCCGTAGTCGAGCAAGCGCCCGTCGATCTGTCTGGCCGCATGCCACAGCGCCGGGTGCGAGTCCGCATCCAGGATCGTGCAGCGGATCTCACCGGCGAACGCTTCGAACAAGGCGACGTTCGCCAGCCAGCCGTCCGGCACGAGCAGCGCAGCCTCGCCGCCGAGGACCTCGGCGAGGGACTCCTCGAGTCGTTCGTGGGCGGCGAAATTGCCCGACGTCTCGCGCGATGCGGAAGCCGACAGTCCGCACGTCGCGAGCGTCGCGCGCACCGCCTCATGGACATCGGGGTGGTGGGCCAGCCCCAGGAAGTTCGTCCCGGCGAAGGCCAGGTGGGTCGTGCCGTCGATCGTCATCGTGGTGGCGGTCGAGGCTTCGATGCGTGTCCGTCCCGGCTTCATCCATCCCTCCGAAGTTGGGCGCGCGGCGGGCGGACGTCCGCCATCGTGCGCAGTCCGGGCTCGACCTCGCGAACGGAGCCCAAGGCGTTCAACAGCATCGCCGTCGTGGCCGCGTCGCCGTCCACGCCGCCGGGGAAGACGCAGCGCACCGGAGGATCGGCCTCGAGATCGACCCAACCCTTGGGGTCGGGCTCGCCGACGGACGCGCGGAAGATCAAGTGGACGACCTGGTCATCACCGGTCCAACCGCGGGCTTCCTGGTGGATGCCTGCGACCTGGCCGGCCGCGATGGGACCGAGGTCGGAGGCTCGTTCGGCCTCGGCGACGACGGGCGCGAACGTCTCCTCCCAGCGATCGATCTGGAAGCTCAGGTAGTGGGCGATGAAGTGCAGCGATTCCGGAAGCCCGGCGTGACCGATGGCACCGGCGGCTCGTTCCCGGTGGTACGTGTCCAGGTCCAAGCCGACGCCGATCTTGCGCAGGAACGGAATGCGGCGACCATGGGCGTTCTGGATGCGCCCCGCCTCGACGTGCCGCACCTCGCGACAGACACCCGTCAATGCCACGGGCAGCGTGTCCAGCAGATAGCCCGGATTGACGCCCGTGCCCAGAACCGTGCGACGCGAGCGGATCGCGCGCTGGTCGAGGCTCTGCGCCATGATCGGATGACGCAACCACGGGAACGACAGCTCCTCGCACGAGGACACGACGTGCAGCTTGCGATCGAGCAGTTCGCGCAACGTGTCGAAGACGAGCGGGACGGTCGAAGCGGTCGTGACCAGCGCGGCCTGAGCTCGCGTCGTGTCCAGCGAGGCGATGTCCGGGGAGATGCGCAGCTCGGCCGGAGCACTCGGCACGAGATCCCGCAACGGGCGCCCCGCATGGGCCGGATCGACCGCGCCGACGATGGGGCCGACGTCCCGTTCGAGGAACTCCGCGGCGGCGCGCACGCCCATCGGTCCGAGTCCGACCTGGATCAATCGCATGTCAGCGCCCTCCGTGGGACGGGTCGTGGAAGGCGTAGGCGACCCCGTTGCGATCCATCCAGGCGCGCTCGATCTCGTCGGCGGCATAGACGCGCCGAACCGAGTCCAGCGTCGCGGCCGCGGGATCCATGCAGATCACGCCGCCGCGACCGTCGAGACCACACAGCACGACCAGGTGCCCGCGCGTCGCGTCGAGCGGGGCTCCCGTGAGCTCGCCCGACCCGAAGCCGATCGAGATCACCAGGGGACCGGTGTCCGCGAGGTGGGCGCGGACCTGGGACCAGAGCGCGAACCGCTCGAGGCGTCCGGGAACACCAAGCTGGTACGCACCTTGGATCGCGCGATTCCAGTTGCCGTAGATGTCGTGACGCGCGTCGTACAGCAGGGCCGCGACGTCGGAGGTCGAGCGAACGACGCCATGATGCTCGAGCAGCATGGCCACCGACGTCGGGCTGCAGATGCGACCGGCGATGCGCGCATCCTCGAGTCGCTGGCTGCGCGGAGCGAGCGGGTGCTCGGACAGGACTCCGGTGGCCTGTCCATGATCGAAGCGGGGGTGCCAGCGTCCCTTGCGGTCGGTGACGACCGCGTGCAGCGCGTCGATGCGCGCTGGACCGCCGTGCGCCTGCAAGCGCCACCACCAACGGTCGAAGTCCTGGGTGCCCCGGAAGAGGTCGACGGCGACTTCGCCGCCGTGGAACGACGTCGTGCCCGGGTCCCCGTGTACCGCGCCCCATTCCCCGATGCGCAGCCAAGGGGACCGTTCGGAGGTTCCGGAGGCGACCGCGATGTCGACGGTGAACGACGCTCCTGCGCCCACGTGGACGTTCCATGAGGGCAGGAGTTCCTGGAACCGCTTCTCGCGAATGGGGACGGACGTGACGGTTCCGCCCGCCGGGACGAGGCAGCGAGCTTCGCCCAGGTGCTCGGACCTGAGCCCGAAGATCTCGGGGTCGACGATGCGCAGCACCTCCTCGCCCTGGAAGCTCACGCGCTGATGGGAGGCGATCGGCATCGGTGCCTCGTGTGTCGCCAGCATCGGATCGGTACCGCAACCGGAGATCCCCATCACGGTGAGCACGAGCAGCGAGAGGGACCGGGTCGACATGGACGCATCGTAGGCATGCGCGAGGCGAGGCTCCAGTCCGTTGGCGGAGAGCGCTAGACTCGGTCGCCATGCAGCAACCTCGATGGACCCGCTGGATCGTCTCGGCTCTCCTCTGCGCGAGCAGCGCCGGATGCGCAGGACTTGCCGCGTCCGCTCCCGTCGTGCCCGTGACCGAATGGCCGACCGTCGATCCGTTGGTGGACCTCGCCACGGACCGCCGGCTGATCCTGCGGCCCGCCTACGCGTCCGATCAGAATTTCGTCGGCGAAGTGCTGTACCCCGTCCCCCGGGTCCTGATGCGCCAGTCGGCGTTCGACGCGTTGTGCCGGGTCCAGGATCGACTGGATGCGCTGGACCTGCGCCTCGTCGTTTGGGACGCGTACCGTCCGCACCACGTGCAGCGCCGGATGTGGGAGCTCGTTCCGGACCCGGATTTCGTGGCGAACCCGGCGCGCGGATCCAGGCACAACCGAGGGATGGCGGTGGACGTGACGCTGGCGCGGCTCGACGGGACCGAGCTCACGATGCCCACGGCCTACGACGCGTTCACGCCGCGGGCGCGTGCGAACACGCCGATCCAGGAGGACGACGTACGTGCGAACCGCGACCTGTTGATCGCCACCATGGCGTCCCAGGGCTTCACGGTCCTGCGCACCGAGTGGTGGCACTTCGACGCGGCCGGCTGGCAGGACGCCGCGGTGCTGGACGTGGCCCTCGAGGAATTCGGTCGCTGAGCCGCGAGTCGTGGGGGATCGAGACGGCTCCGATTCGTACACTGCAGTCGTGAGCGATCCGTACGACGAAAACCCGGTCGGCAGCCCCCTGGGTCCGCGCCTCGTGAGCGCAGCGCTCGTGTCGGCGCTGGGCCTCGCGGCCGTTCCGATCCAGGACGATCCCGTGCTCGCCCTCGCCTGGCTCGCGATCTGGGCGCCCGCTGCTGGTGCGTTGGCCCAGAGCTTCGGTCGACTCGGCCTGCTCGTCCCCGCTGGATTCGTGGCGTGGATCCTGAGCACTCCCTTCGATCATCGGTTCGCGGCGGTCGGTGCGATCCTCGGACTGACGTCCGTCGGATGGGGGCTCGGCACCTGGATGGACGTGGCTCGCGCGCGCATCTTCGGTGTCCTCCTGCTGACCTCGGCCATGCTCGCCGGGTTGCCCGGGGCCGGTGGTCGGGACTCCGGTGCGGCTTGGCCTCCCGAGGTCGCCGCCGTCCTCCTCAGTCTGTCCCCGGTGACCCTGGCCGCCGAATCCGCCGGGGTGGATTGGATGACACGCCCCGCCGTGTACGAGCCCGTGGGCGCGGATGCCATCGGTCCGGACCTGCGGGTTCCCTATCGCAGGCTTGCGGGTTGGGTGCTGCTTCTGGTGGGATGCGGCATCTGCGGTGGGGCCCGCCTTCACCGCAGGCGCGCGTCGGGGAGCTAGCCCCTTCAGGTCCCACGGCACCACGGTCCTCCCATGTCCCCTCGCAAGTTCTTCTGCACGTTCCCCCAGGAACTGATCTCTGAACCGATCATCAGCCACGTGCTGGGCGAGGAGTTCGGCGTC
>JAJDEX010000109.1 GCA_029259575.1 Planctomycetota bacterium
CGTCACGATGTCCGCCACCTCTGTGGCTTCCTCGAACTCGAAGAACTCGGACTCGAGGTCGAGGTTCGGCGTTTCCGCATCGAAGTAGTCGGGCATCTCGCCGAACGGAGTGACCTCCGCGTTGCCGGGTCCCGCCATCGCGGGCTCGACGGTCGCGTCGGCCAACTCGCTCTCGGTCGTGGCGATCGTGTCCACCTCGACCTGTCCGGGATCGACTTGCGTCGGGTCCACGGAGGCCAGGGTCTCGGACTCGTCCGTCGTGAATTCGGTCGCATCCGTGGCGTCCGCCAAGACGTCGAGGTCCGTCGACTCGATGTCCGCGCTTGCCATGTCCGTCGTCTCGATGTCCGTCGAGGCCGTCTCCATCGAAGCCAGATCCGACGCGTCGTCCTCCGGAGCCATCACGATCTCGACGTGCGCGACCTCGGACTCCGCCGCCGCCAAGGACGGATCGAAGTCGCTGGAAGCGGACTCGTCCTGCGCGATCTCGGTCGATTCGACCGGGATCAGGATGACGTCGTCCGTGAAGGTCACCTCGGCCGGCTCCAATGCCAGCGTCGAACCTTGGCTCGAGTCCTGCGTCGATCCGTACTGGATCTCGTAGTTGGTCAGGAATCCGATCGGCCACATGTAGAGCTGCGGCTTGAACTCCATCGGCGGCACGTTGGCCGGCGAGTGGGCGAGCACCTCGGTCTCGATCGTGATCGAGCCGATGTCCGAGATGGAGGCCATCGGGCCACGGTCGAGGTCGACCAGCATGCCTTCGTTGGCCATCTCGAACGGGGTCCGGGTCTCAACCAAGCTGGGCTGAGCCAGGCTCGCGAGCCAGAAGCCCTCGGGCTGCGCATCGACCGTGACCGCAACCGGTTCCGGCGCGGTGACCAAGGACTCGTCCTCCAGGAGAACGACCTTGCCGTCGATGGCCGCGTTCGGATCCGCCATCAGGGCATCCAAGGCGGCGAGGGTCGAGGCGGCCAGGTCCGCCTCCGGACCGCCCTGCATGTGATTGTCTTCGTCTCCGTCGTCGGAGGGGTTGCTGGACGCCCAGATCGAAAGCTCCCCGGGCTCCCGCTCGGTCCCTGTCGCTTCCGGGGCCGCGCGCCGGATGATCCGGGGCGTGTCCGGTCGTGCGGAAGTCGGAGCCTCGACACCGACGAGCTCCGTGCTGCGGGTCAACGCCTCGGTCGGCGCCATGACCGTGGGACCTTCGATGTCCGGGGTCGTCTCCTTCCGCATGCCGTCCATGTAGACGATGCCCATCGCACCCGCGGCGCCGGCCATCGCCATGGCGATGAAACGCGGAGCCCAACGGGAAGCGAAGCTCGGTCCCGCATCCTCGTCGCTCCAGGACGTCTCGCCCACGGGCTCGTCCGGCAAGCCGGTGAGTTCCGAGGTGATCGCGGGGATCTCGACGTCCTCGGAGTTCTCGTTCAGGAGCCACGTGCCCTGGTCGCTCGCGCTGGCAGGCTGCGCTGGAGCAGGACTCGTGTGGCTCGGCGACCGCGGATCCAGATCGACCGACGTCGGCTCCATCGGAGTCTGCGACCCGGAGGGCATCGACGGCTGGGGCATGCCCTGCGGAGCGCTTTGAGCGCCACCGTCCATCAACCAGCTCCCATCGGGAGCGGCCGCGTCCGAGGCACCTTTGCGATCGAGGTTCAGGAAGTCACCGGAGCCCTGCGGCGTCGGAGCGTTCGTCGTGTGACCGGGGGACACGATACGAGCGCCGTCGGCGGGGCGCGGCGACTGCGATTGTGTGCCTTGCTGATCCTGCGGATTCTTGGGGTCCGGGAAGGAAGCGTTGGTCTCGGGCTGGTGAGCCATGGGATTCGTGGAGGGACGAGATTGGATTCGAAAGGTCCAAAGGTGTCCCCTCGACGGAGGGGATGCCCTGCCGCAACAGCAGCAGAAGAATGAACCGAGAAGCCCATCGTCGTCCTCACCGGGGTGCCGCGAGGCAAAACCGGAATCGTAGGAACGGACTCAAATCCAGACACTCCAGCCGCGTCTCGCGTCGAGACAGTCCGGCTCCCTGCACCCGATCTACGTGCGCAGCATGCGCGTGTTGCCCATCCGACGCGTCAGGCCTTCGGTGTCGAAGTGCTCGAGGATCGGGATCAGGAACTTGCGGGTCGTCCCCAGACGATCCCGCAGCTCGGGGATCACCAGTTGGCCGTTGGTCTGGCAGTTCTCGGTGACGGCCTGGCGGGCTTCGGCGATCGCGGCGCCGTCGATGAAGAGCGCGCCCGAGACGTGTTCGAGCTTGCCCTGGTCGACCAGCAGCTGGATCATCGACTTCACTTCGGCCTCGGGCTTCTTCAGCGTCGCGGCGACCTCGTCGGGCATCGGCGGTTGGAAGCGGGCGGTGGCGTAGGCCCCCAACACGTCGGCCAGGAACTTCGCGGACGCGGGGTCCAGCTCGACGGCGCGATCCTTGGGCACGATCATCCCGCCCGCTTGGCGGATGAGCTCGCCCGCCGATTCGAGGCGTTCCAGGAGCACGTCCAGGAAGCTCGCGTCGAAGCGCGTCGCGGAACGCAGGTCGCGCACGTCCATGCGCGCGCGCTGGGCGTTGTCCTCGAACCAGGCGTTCAATGCGTCGCGCGTCTCGGCGAGCGACAGCTCCAACGTCTCGTTGTGGATCCAGCGCGCGGCGCCGACCTCGTGCACCTTGCCCGACGACGCCAGCGTGCCGAGCAGGCCGCGCGTCTCCTGGGCATGCCGCTTCAGCAACGTCGAGAGTTCGTCGACCGTCGCCCAACGTTCGGGCAGGCGTACGAGGTGTGCCTCGAGCAACGCGACCGTCGAGCCCAGGCTCTTCGCCTGGCGCTCCAGCTCGTCGATGATGAACGTCTTGAAGCGCTTCAGGCGATAGCGGCTCTCCTCGAGGATCACACCGCCGCCCAACGTCGACACCGGCGAGGCGAGGCGCAGGACGAAGCGGTCGCCGGGCGCGCACACCATCGGAGTCTCGAGGCGCAACTGGACCATGCCCTCGTCGCCAGGGGCGATCTCCTGGGCGTCCAGCAACACGACCTCGCCCAGGACCTCGGCCGTACCGACGTGTACGCGCACCTGCATGCGGTTGGTGATCGGACGGTCGAGAGCAGGCAACGCCTTCAGTCGCGCGCCGACCATCTTGAGCGCCTGGAAGTACCCGGGCGTAGCGGCGACGCAACCGCGCTCGACCTTGGTGTGATCGACGTCGGCCAGGTTCAGCGCGGTCGAGTGACCGGCGCGACCTTCCTGGGTGGACTCGTGATACGCCTGAATACCACGCACCTTGCCCTTCTGGCCGCCGGGCAGCACCTCGAGCACGTCGCCGACCTTGACCGTGCCGCTGACCGGGATGCCGGTGACGATCGTGCCGACGCCCTTGGCGCTGAACACGCGCTGGATCGGCAAGCGGAACACGCCGCCGGCGGTGCGCGGTTTGGCGGCCTTTGCCATCTTCAGGATCGCGGTGCGCAGTTCCTCGACCCCTTGGCCACCGATGGCGGAGACGCGCAGGATGTCGGCGGACTCGAGGAACGTGCCCTCGACCGCTTGGCGGATGTCGTCCTCGGCCATCTCGACCATCTCGTCGTCGACCAGGTCGATCTTGTTGAGCGCGATCAGCCCCTTCTCGACGCCGAGCATCTCCATGATCGCCAGGTGCTCGCGCGTCTGGGGCATGACGCCGTCGTCCGCGGCGACGACCAGCACGACGCGATCGATGCCCGAGGCCCCCGCGACCATGTTGCGCACGAAGCGCTCGTGGCCGGGCACGTCGACCAGGCCGACCTTGCGACCGTCGGGCAGCTCGAGGCTGGCGAAGCCCAGGTCGATCGTCATGCCGCGCTTGCGCTCCTCCTCCCAGCGGTCGGGATCGATGCCGGTGAGCGCCTTGACCAACGAGGACTTGCCGTGGTCGATGTGACCCGCGGTGCCGATGACGATGGGCTGGATGTCCATGGGGAGGGGTGGCGAGGAAGCCGCGCCCGGATTCCCGGACGGACGCAGAGGATACCCGCTCACCCGCCGGACCGAGGCCCCTTAGAATCGTCGCCCCATGTCCTCCGCCCTGCCCTACCGAACCCTGGCGCCGTACCTGCGCGAGCGCTTCGGGCGACCGGTCCACCGCATCGCGTTGGACGCGGGCTCGACCTGTCCGAACCGGGACGGCACCAAGGGCTTCGGCGGCTGCACCTATTGTGACGTCGAGGGCTCGGGCACCGGTGCGCTGCGCACGGGCGACGAACTGGGCCAGCAGATGGAGGACGGCCTGCGCCGCGTCCGTCGTCGGCGCAAGGCGAACGATCCCGAGGTCGGCGTCATCGCCTACTTCCAGAGCTACACGAACACGTACGGCGACGCGAATCGCCTGGACGAGTTGCTCGCGGCGGTCGAACCGCGCATCGGCGATCCGATCGAGTGCGTCAGCGTCGCGACGCGGCCCGACTGCTTGCCGGACGAGTCGCTGGCCAAGTTAGGTGCACTGGCGAAGAAGGTGCCCGTGTGGGTCGAGCTGGGTCTCGAGAGCGCCAGCGACCAGGTGCTGCTGGACATCAATCGCCTGCACACCCTCGAGGAGTTCCACGACGCCGTGCGGCGCGCGCATGCGGTCGGCGTCGAGACGGTCGGGCACGCGATCCTGGGTTTACCTGGCGACGGCCGCGAGGGCGCGCGCGCCACGGCCGATGCGCTGCGCACCGCGGGCTGCGCGGGCGTCAAGGTGCACCACCTGATGGTGCTCGAGAAGACGCAGATGGCGCATCAATGGCGACAGGGCGAGCTCGAGGTGCTGGACGTCGACACGTACGTCGATTGGCTCGCCGACTTCGTCGAACGCCTCGGTCCCGAGCAGGTTCTGCACCGCATGACCGGCGACTCCCCCGCCGAGAAGCTGCTCGCGCCGAAATGGGGCGTGCACAAGAACGCGGTGCGGGAACGACTGGCCGCCGAGTTGGAGCGACGCGGAACCCGTCAGGGTTCGCTCG
>JAJDEX010000110.1 GCA_029259575.1 Planctomycetota bacterium
GAGGGACTGCCCGAGGTCCACCTCGAGTCCCAGAGCAATGACGGGAACGGCATCGCCCAAGCGGAGGGTCGCTACAAGGAGGACGCGTCCGACCACCTGAAGACCATCGAGCTGAACATCCGCTACTTCGGCAAGCCGTACTTCAACAGCGCCGAACGGATGCTCTCGGCCGGGTTCGGGAAGAAGCGGAAGATCGCGGGGTTCGACGCCGTCGTGAGTGAGCAGGACGACCGAGGCAAGCTCGAGGTCGAGATCCACCTCCGCATCTCCCCCGAGGTCTGGATCGAAGCCAGCGGTGGGGGCTCGGTCGCGCGGGTCCAGAACGCGTTGGAGCAGATCGACCTCGACGCCCTCGCGAGCGCCGCGGGCGACCGCACCCTGTTCCAGCCCACCGAGTCGGACCGTCTGCAGGAGTCCATTCTCTCGGCGTTCGACCTGGGCGAGTTGTTGCCGAGGACGATCGGAACTCTGACGCGCAAGGGCTCGGATGCACGCGCGCACTTGAAGGACGACCCCATGCACTGCGTGGCCAACGCATCCTACGGCCAGGGCACGCTGAAGTTGTACGACTACGGCTCCGCCGCCGCGGCCGCACGCATCGAACTCGCGCCGAACGACATCCAGCACTTCCAGATGTTCGGCTTCGGGCAAACGGGCGAGCCCGTCGTCGCCGAGGTCGACGTGACGGACGGCAGCGGCATGTGGGCCCACCGCGTCGCCGAGGCCCCGCGCCAGGGATCGCTCGCCATCCAGCTCGTCCGTGGACGCTTCCTGCTCGAGTACATCGGGCCGTTCGTCCCCGCAGCACCCGAGATCCAGAGCAACGTTCCGGACTCCATGCGCGAAGTCCTGCTCGAGAACCAGCGCCAGATGGGCGCCGGCGCCTTCCCGACCATCGAAGCCCAGAGGGACGCGATCGTCGCGATCTTCGAGGCCCTCGACCTCTCCGAATACAGCAACTGAGGAATTCATCATGCACATCAAGATCACCACCACCCTTCTGCTTCTCGCCGCACTCGCCGGCTGTCAGACCACCGGACAGAGCGCCGGTGCGAACTCCCTGTCCGTCAACGTCGGGCGCTATTCGGTCCCCCCGAGCGGACTCGTGCGTCCGCGCGTCGGAGTCCCGCCCATGCAGGTCGGCAGCGACGCGTCGGCCGGCATGGAACACCTGGCTTCGGACCAGCTCTCCACGTTGCTGGTGCGCACCGAGCGCTTCGACGTCGTCGAGCGCGGCCAGTTGCAGATGCTGCTGGACGAACAGGACCTGGAGGGCATCGTCGCCGACGGCGAGATGGCCCGTCCGGCCGAGGTGCAAGGCATCGATTACCTGTTGGTGGGCAAGGTGACGAACCTGCGCACCAAGGCCACGCGGATCCGCAGCAACTCGGGCTTCGGTCAGCTCGTCAATGTGACGACCAAGCACTTCGTCGGTGGTCTTGCGGCGGTGGACATCGACAACGAGCGACTCGAGATGCAGGTCGACTGTGGGGTGGACCTGCGGCTCGTGGATCCGAGTTCGGGTCGTGTCATCGACGCGTCGTTCTCGGAGTACACCCGGACGGACACGGCCAGCGCGTTCGGCGTGCAGGCCATGGGCGTCGGCGCCAACGCCGATGCGGACGTCGAGATGTCCCAGAACGACCGCGGCTTGATCCTGCGCCTCGCGTTCGACGACGCGCTGCGCAACATGCTGCCTTCGCTCGATCGCAAGCTGATGGAGCGCTCGCAGGAGATCCAGGCCGCGGCACGCGCCGAGGCCGGCGACGTCGCCGAGAGCGTGGCGCCGGGCGGTGCCCAGCCCGCGACCGCTACGCCGAATGCAAGTGACGGTCAAACTGCGAGTGACTCTCCCGCCGGAGCCTTCTGCACGAAGTGTGGAACGCAATCGGCGTCCGGTCATACCTTCTGCGCGAACTGCGGTTCCAAGGTCGGAGGCTGATCATGTTGCGCACCCTGATTGGATTCGGACTGTTCACGGCGGCGGGCGTCTTCGCGACGCCCGCCCGTTCTGCCCAGGACGAACTCCCGGACTTGCCTTCGTTGCTCGAAGAATCCCAGCAGTCCCTTCGAGTCCTGAATCTCCTCAGCGAGTCCATTCCGCGCGAGCCGTTGGAACCCTCGGACCTCGTGGAGCTCGTCGTCGGCAGGCAACGAACCGACTTGGATCGTTTGACCCAGTGGGTCTCGGATTCGATCGAGTGGCTGCCTTACCGAGGCGCACTCAAAGGGTCGCGAGGCGTACTGATCGAACGCAGGGGGAACAGCATGGATCAAGCGGTTCTGCTTGCGTCGACGATGGAGCTCTGCGGCGTGCAGGTGAGACTCGCCCGAGGTACGTTGGATCCCGAACTCGCTTCGGCCATGCATGCGAAACTGCGCGGATGGGGCGGGGACACGATGGAGGTCCCGGAGGATTCCGAGACTCCTGTGCAGTCCGTTGACGCGGTGACCCGCTTCGCCAAGATCGTGGGCCAGGATCCCGAGGTGATTCGTAGCGCCTGCGATGCGCAGCGCATTCAGAACGAGGGGTACCTCGAACGCGTGCTCCCCATGGCGTTCCGGCAGTCCCGAGACCTGCGCGGGATGTTGACGGAAGCAGGGCAAAGACCGGAGCCGAACGATACCGAGGCTCGCACCGCTGAGATTCAAAGTCTTCAGGACCACTGGTGGATCCAGAGCTCTTCGAACGGTTCGGATTGGGTGGACCACGACCCGATTCTCCGGCGGTGCGGCACGACCACGCAGTTGGTGGCCACGGAGACGTACGACCGAAATGAGATCCCGGTCGATGAGCGACATCGGCTGATCCTGCGGATCGTTGCGGAACGAATGTCTGACGAGGGCCGTTTCACGGAGGTCGCCCTGACTCACGAGCCGGATGTCCTCGACTCCGCCGGTTCCTATCTGCGCCTGCGATTCCGTCCCCTGAACCATGAGTTCGGTGAAGTCCACATCGATTCGGGGGAAACGCAGATGGAGCGGATGATCCGTCTGGCAAGCACGGAAACCGAATGGCTGCCCGTTCTCATGGAAGTCGACCACCTTGGGCGAGGAGAGGACTTCCACGAGGCCTCGATCCAAACGGACGGACACCTGAACGCGGCCCCATCACTCGATACCAAGACGCGCAAGGTGGGAGATGCGATCGCGAGCTTGCGAGACGATGGAGTCAAGGCGCTCGACCCGAACTCACAGCTGAGCACCGTCTGGATCGAGTACGAGATCCATGCGCCTGGGCAGGCCATTCAGTTGATTCGGCGTAGCTTGTTCGATCTCCACGGCAACGCGAGCCGGCGCGCCGGGTCGAAGGAAGTCCTGAAGGCCGAGCCGGAAGACGTCCTCGACCGGGGCCTCGCGCTCTCCGGACAGACCGATATCCTGCCCACGGCGTGCCGACTGTCTTCGGACTTCCTGACGCGCCTCGTGCTCTCGATGCACTTGAAGAATCAGCGGCTCGCGGTCGCTCATGCACAGGCGATGAACGATGGCGAGAGTCCTTCTCCCGAGGATCTGGCGCAGTCC
>JAJDEX010000012.1 GCA_029259575.1 Planctomycetota bacterium
CAGGACGACCCGAACGCCTCCACCGACGACTACCGCGCCCCGTCCTTGGCGCGAGCGGAGTGGGAACACATTCAGCGCGTCCTGCGGGACTCCGGCGGCAACATCTCCGAGACCGCCCGAAGGCTCGGCATCCATCGCCGCTCCCTGCAGCGCAAGCTCCAGCGCGACGCGCCTGAGCCCTGAACGGGCACTGCCCCGGAGACCCTCGAGGCCACCCTTCGGCCTTCCGCCAGAAGGGTGCCTGAATCGAGAGAAGGCCTGGAGGCGCACCGGTAGCGCGGTTCACCGTGGCCGCGGGCCCAGGGGTCTCGAGCACGTGCAAACCGCTTGGTGAGGGGACACAGGGCGTAGGGAGCAGGGCGTAGGGAGCAGGGCCATCCCCCCCGTCGAGGGGCGCTGGGAACTGGCCCCAAAGCGCGGGGCCTATGCTCCCCTGGTGTGGGGGGCGGAGAACCGGAGCCCAGCCCTACGGCTCAGCCGTGGAACGAGGAAGTTCCCCGAGCTCCACGCGAAAGGGTGCCCGAATCGAGCGAGGCCCCTGAGCGCCGCAGAACTCGTCCGCTCGACTGCGGCACCCTTTCCAGGTGCTGGCCGAAACACCCCGAGGGCGATGCGTGGGGGACGTCTCGGCGGCACAGGAGGGGGCGAGCGCGCGGAACGCTCGATCGTGGGTTGCCCGTGGCGTGGGATGCCCTAACATCGTGCCCAGAAACACCGCCGGGATCCCCCCGGCGCACCCCCAGAGGACCCTACGACCGTCATGGCCCACTCCCTGCCCGACCTTCCCTTTGCTCCGGACTCCCTCGCTCCCTGGATGAGCGCGGAGACCTTCTCCTTCCACCACGGCAAGCACCACAACGCCTACGTCACGAACTTGAACAAGCTCATCGAGGGCACCGAGTTCGCGGCGTCGTCCCTCGAGGACATCGTCAAGAAGTCCGAGGGAGGTCTGTTCAACAACGCCGCCCAGCACTTCAACCACAGCTTCTTCTGGAACTGCCTGAGCCCCTCGGGCGGCGCACCCAGCGGCGACCTGGCTTCCAAGATCGACGCCAAATTCGGTTCGTTCGACGCCTTCCAGGCCGAGTTCACCAAAGCTGCTGCGACCCAGTTCGGCAGCGGCTGGGCCTGGCTCGTGCAGAAGAGCGACGGCTCCCTGGCGATCACCGCCACGGCCAACGCAGGCTGCCCGGTGCGCGATGGCGACACGCCGCTCCTGGTCGTCGACGTCTGGGAACACGCCTACTACATCGATCACCGCAACGCGCGCCCGGCCTATCTCGAAGGCTTCTGGGGCCACGTGAACTGGGAGTTCGTCGCTTCCAACATGAACGGCTGATCCGGATCGAGCGCGACACGTCGCACTCGTGAGTCTCGGGCCCGGCGGGGGAGGTCTCCCGCCGGGCCCGAGTTCTGTCCGGACCTCTTGCGGGCCTGGAGGTACTCCGGTTCCGAGGAAAATTCGATCGTTCGAGATGCTCGTCGCGGAAGGGTGCCGTGATCGAGCGGGTACCACCTTTGGAGGTCGCCTCCCGAGGTTCGCGATGCTCGAGTCGGAAGGTTGCCGCAATCGAGCGACGGCCTCCTGGGGCCCCTGGTCGATTCCGGCACCCTTTGCCTGCGACCGATTCGGACCCGCGTGGGTCGAACGGATGGCGTTCGTGGGGTGGGGATTCGCTTGGATCCTGGTGCCAGCCGACCTGGGGGCGCAGGCGGGACGCTGACTCGAGTCGGCCTGAGTCCTGAGTGCAGGAAGGAGGACTCACTGCTGGCCCCGGGACCCAGTGCGAACCGCAGGACCCAGTGCGAACCGTGGGACTCAGTCCTGACGGGTGACCCGGACCGGACCGGTGACCCGAGAGCCAGGCCTAGAACTTCGGCAGGTCGAGCCCGTACGTCGTGCGCAGCGTCTCGGCCAGTTCGCGGAAGTCGGCGATGGTGTGGTCCGCGACGATGGCCGTGTTCTGGCCCGGCTTCGCGGCGCGGGTCGACCATGCGGTGTGCATGCCCAGGCTCTTGGCCGGAGCGATGTCGTGCTCGAGGTTGTCGCCGACGTAGAGGGCTTCCTCGGGCGAGAGGCCCATGCGCTTCAACGCGGTGGTGTAGAGCTTGGGGTTCGGCTTCGAGATGCCGATCTGATCCGAGATGAAGATCGCGGCCGGGTCGATCAGGTGGACGAGGCCGAGACGCAGGATCTTCTCGGCCTGCTTGATCGTCAGTCCGTGGGTGATGACGCCGATGATGATGCCGGCGTCGTGGAGGGCCTCCATCAGCGGGACGACGTCGTCGAACGGGTCGATCCCGCGGAACTTGGTGTCGTGGTAGGCCACCACTCCGGCGGCGAGGACGAGGGCGGGGTTGACGCCTTCGAGGGCCGAGTTGGGCAGGCGGATCAGGAGGCGATCGAAGTGCCCTCCGTAGTTCGAACTGAACTCGCGGATGACCTCGAGGAGTTCGGCGTAGACCTCGTCCTCCGGGTGATCCAGGCCGGCCTCGCACATGGCGTGCACCGCGTTGCGCCGGGCGAGGGCGGCGAACTCGGTGGTGGCGACGAGCGTGTCGTCGATGTCGAACAGGACTGCGCGAAGGGTGGCCATGGGGGGAGGAGTGAACCGAATCCGGAGCAGGCGCGCAACCGGGGGCCGAGCTGTGCGTCCTACCCCCCGGGGGGGCGCGCTGCATGCTGAGGGGGGGCCGCCCAGGGGGCGCGTAGGGCGGCCTCACGCTCGACCACAACAAGGGCGGGCCCCGACCCCTGTGGGAGCCGATTCAGTGGGCCCGAGGAGGCACCGGTCCGCCGACGCACACGGTCCGCCGAGCCACAAGTACAGGAGCTCCACACGAAGGCCCACCCGCACAACCACCCCCGTGTCCCCCGGCGGCTTGCGCATCGATCCTCACCCACGACCGGAGGGCCGGTCCATCGCTGGACCGGCCCTCCGGGTGGTGTCGTATGTCGGCCGCAGTCCCGCGTGGGGGACGGCGCCGACGCGCGATCAGTTGCGACGCTCGAGGTTCATGCGAACCTCTTCGCGGACGTCCGTGATCGACGCCTTGATGAGGATCATCAGGCTCTCACGCTCGTCGTTGTAGCCCTCTTGCTTGAAGAGGAAGCCCAGCAGCGGGAC
>JAJDEX010000111.1 GCA_029259575.1 Planctomycetota bacterium
AGGAACGGCGTCCACGCCAGGGCGTGCGATCGATGGGGCCGCGCTACAGCGAAAGCTCCAGGATCAGGACGTACCGTGGGCCATCCATGTGGAGCGGGGTGCATCCACGGGAGACCGTGCGTCCGGATGGGGAATCCGAAACGACAAAGACCTCTTCGAACAGCGTCCGTTCCGGACTTTGGCGAACTCAGCAGAAATGCGGCTTCCTGGGACAAGCCCGTAGAGAGGGGCCCCCCATGCGCCTCGAGAGGCACCTCGACGACCTGGGGCGTTCCGGGAGGCCTGGTTGGTTGCCGTCATCTGGCGGCGGGAGCTCGTCCCACAACGAAACAGAGGGCTCCGGATGGGGATCCGGAGCCCTCTGCTCTTGGAAGTTCGACGGGGAGAGGTCCCCTCGCCGAACGAGCGTCAACCGAAGGTCTAGCCGAGGAGGCTGAGAGCGAGCTGCGGTTGGGCATTGGCCTGGGACAGGACCGAGGTGGCGGCCTGCTGCAGGATCGAGTTACGCGTCAGGTCGGCGGTTTCCGAAGCGACGTCCACGTCGCGGATGCGACTCTCGGCGGCGGAGAGGTTCTCGCGCACGCTGAGGATCGAGCGCAGGGCGCTGTTCATCCGGTTCTGGTCGGCACCGAGGGTACCGCGCGCCGTGTTGAGGTCCGTCAGGGCAAGGTCGATGTTGTCGAGCGCTGTGTCTGCGGCACCCACCGAGTCAACGGTGTCGGTGTCGACGCCGTTGGTACCGAGGTCAGCTGCGGCAACCGAAACGAGGGAGAGGTCGACGGTGTCGCCACTGCCGATACCCACCTGAATGTCAACCGAAGTGGTCGTGCCGTCGAGCAACGAAATCCCGTTGAACTCCGTGTCCGTCGAGAGGCGATCGAGTTCCTCAATGAGCTCACCGAACTCCGTGTTGAGAACGTCACGATCATCCTGACCCAGCGTGCCGTTCGCCGACTGCATGGCCAGCTCGCGCATACGCGTCAGGATGTTGCTCGCCTCGGACATGGCGCCCTCAGCGGTTTGGCTCAGAGAGATGCCGTCTTGCGCGTTCCGCGCGGCGACGCCATAGCTCTTGATCTGGGAGCGCATACGCTCGGAGATGCCAAGACCGGCGGCGTCGTCGGACGCCGTCGCGATGCGCATGCCACTGGACAAGCGCGAGAAGTTGCCACCGAGGCGCGACGAAACATTCATCAAGTTTCGCTGAGCGTTGAGTGAAGCAACGTTGGTGTTAATACGAAGACCCATCGATAGGTTCCTTATTTAAAAATTGGGATTGGATGCGGACAGGGGACACTCGAGCGCGTATCTCATCCTCGCTTAGTTCCCCGGGGAGGGTCCCACGGGATCACGACGGCGTCCGCGACGTCGTTTGCCCGCGGTGGGCTTAGGACGCTCGAGTGGTTCGAACATCTCACTCATGGGCCCGATGGATGGGGCCGAGCGAGATCGCTCTTTCGTTTGGGAAGGAACGCGGTCGACGCGGAGCCGCGTCAGCCGGTGGGATCGTCCAACGCTACTGCGTTGGTCCGAAATTGGATTTGCCGATCATGGGGCTGAGTAAAGGAGGGGACCGTCGGCGGGCCGACGGCCCCCCACTCAGCAATGGCCACGATAGGCCGTTCAAGTTTTTACTGGAGCAGCGAGAGTGCGATCTGCGGCTGGCTGTTCGCCTGTGCGAGGACCGACACTGCGGCTTGCTGCATGATGCTGTTCTTCGTCAGCTCCGCCGTCTCTTCGGCGACGTCGACGTCGCGGATGCGACTCTCGGCGGCTGACAAGTTCTCACGCGCGTTCAAGATCGAGCGCATGGCACTGTTGAGGCGGTTGGCCTGGGCGCCGACGTTGCCTCGAGAGGAGTTGATCTCGGTGATCGCCGTGTCGAGCTCGTCGAGAGCTGCGGAGGCTCCAGCATCCGTGAGGATGGAGAGGTTCTGAAGACCGGCTCCACCACCGAGGTTGGCAGACTGCAGGTCCTCCATGTCGAGCGTGATGACCTCGCCATCCTCGATGCCGACCTGGATGTTCACGGTCGTGAACGTGCCGTCGAGCAGGTTGTTGCCGTTGAACTCGGACTCCGTGGCGACACGGTCGATCTCGGTGTAGAGGGCGACGAATTCTTCCTCGAGCACGTCGCGGTCTTCCTGCGAGTACGTGCCGTTCGCCGACTGCATGGCGAGTTCACGCATCCGCGAGACGATGTTGGAGAGTTCCTCCATCGCGCCTTCCGCAGTCTGTGCGAGGGAGAGGCCGTCCTGAGCGTTGCGAGAGGCGACGCCGTAGGAGCGGATTTGCGAGCGCATGCGCTCGGAGATGGCGAGTCCTGCCGCGTCGTCGGACGCGGAGGCGATGCGCTGGCCGGATGCCAGGCGCGCGAAGTTCCCTTGCAGCTTGCCGGTAACATTGAACATGTTCCGTTGCGCCGTAAGGGAGGCGACGTTCGTGTTGATGCGAAGGCCCATATCGTTATTCCTATCGTGGTTGGTTTGCTGAGTCCGGCAGTGAGGCCGGTACGTCGCGGTCGTCCGGGCGAGGACTTCCTTGACGCAAGCCGGTTCTCGGTGCCAGGGTCGTCCGCATGAGCCCAGCCCCAAACTTTTTGGACCGGATCTGCGCTCGAGACGGGCTCTGGAGGGCCCGAATCGGCCGAAAAGCCCGTGATCACGGCGTTTT
>JAJDEX010000112.1 GCA_029259575.1 Planctomycetota bacterium
GTGTGGTCGAACCCGGTGATCTCGGCCCGGTACTGGTCGCGGATCCAATCGAGGTCGCGCGCCTCCGGCAACCAGAACGCTTTGAGGTGTCGCGGCAACGGCTCGAGCCCTCTCCCGATCGCGCTCCGCTTCAAGCGTGGATACGAACGCGTGAACTCTCGTCCCGCCCGGAACGGAGGCATCATGTCGGTCACGTGGAACCAGATGAACAGAGGGCGGTCCGCGAGTTCGCCCAGCATCTTGGGCATGGTCGCCAAGGTCTCCGCGGCCGAGCGCTCGCCCGCCTCGGGGAACGCGTAGCGATCGAATCCGTCCGCAAGCCCGGAGCGCGGTCCGAGGGCCGTGTGCGACACGGCCGCAACGGTCGTGAATCCGTGCTCGCGGAGCACCTGGGCCAGGTAGGGAGCATCCAGGAAACCCTCCGAGCCGACCGGAAGTCCGCGCAGGATCGAGCGGTGCGCCTCGACCCCCGAGTCGGTCGAGGAGAACGCATCGATCGTGAGGCCCGAGTTCTTGAGCGCAGCGATCGAGTTCGCGACGAGGTTCTCGCCTTCGGTCCCGCGCACGGCGTCGTCCAGTCGCAACCCGTCCGCGGTGATCAAGATCAAGACCTGGTCCCGCGTTCGGCGTGTGAGAGCCGGCGGCGTGAGCACGATCGAGCCGTGCTTCAAGTCGTCCGCCAGCACCTCGAAGACAGCCTTCATCGGCTCGTTCGCGAAGCGCGGATCGATCTCCACGCGCACCATCTTCCAGGGCGTCTCGTCCTTGTCCGGTTCGAGGTCCCACTCGGTGACCACGGGCGGGCGATGGACGTTCCGCGACCAGAGGCTGACGCGCATGCGCAGGTGATCGTCCAGGCGCTGCACGGTGTTCGGTCGGCCGAAGGAGAACTCCAGGTCCTCGCCCGCGATGGGGACGAAGTTCACCACCAGTCGCGTGCCGGCGTCCAAGCCCACGGCCGGTCGTGCTTCGCCGCCGATCGTGACGAGCGCGGGGGCGTCGATGCTGGGGAGCCAGTTCAGGTCCGAGCGATCCAGGGTCGAGACCTCCGCGATCGAGACGCCCTCCGTGCACTCGGCGAAGGCGAGCTCGATCTGCGCGAAGGACTCCGAGTTGCGTTCGGCGGCGGGCACGTCGAAGGTGAATGTCTGCAACGCACCGTCGCCGCTGTAGATCTGAGGCGCGGTCTGCACGACTCGAATTCCGTTCCGGACCAGGTTGACCTGAACGGTGAATCCGGTCTCGTTCCCGGCCAAGACTCGCACTTGGTCGAACTCCGGGACGTGGGGTCCATTGACCTGCAGGTTGACCCTGCGCGTGCCGCCCAGGATCAACACCTCACGATCGCTCCGCGTTCCGTAGGCGATGCTTCTGGCGGACGAGCGCCAGGCGTTGGGAGGGCCACCGTCCACCAACCAGGTGCGCAGGACGTCGACCCGTTCGCGTTCGGGCTGCATGCCGAGCAGCTCCAGCTGGAGGTCGCGCCGTGGCAAGGACGAGCGTTCCTGGGCAGCCGCATCCTTGCAACCCTGTTGCAGCCCCGTCAGCAGAAGGAGTGCGATCCCGACGAGCAGGCGCGCGCCGAACGAAGCGGAGCGACCACACCTTCGGCGACACCGCGCGTACGCAGGTTCACTCGGGCAGAAGGGCCGAGGTGAGGATGTGGGGACGGTCAAGGTGGAGGGACCGAGGTCGGGTCGCTGTCCAGGCTATACCCAACCGCGCCCCATCGTCTCGCCACGGGTGACGGGAACGCTCGGGGTCCCGCATCGAGGCGATGGGGTGAGGCCGGTGGCCCCGTTCGCGGTGAGTGCCCGTCCCGGCTCGAATCGAGTCAGGGGGAAGAGCTCTCTTTAGGACTTGGGCGCGAGCTTGACGGCGGTGCCGTAAGCCACGACCTCGGCCGCAGCCTTGGCCACTTCGCTGGTCCCGAATCGGAATCCGACGACCGCGTCCGCACCGCGGGCGCGTGCGTCGGCGACGAGCCGATCGAGGGCTTGCTCGCGCGTCTCGGCGACGAGCTTCGTGTACTCGGGCACCTCGCCCCCGACGATCGTGCGGCAGATCGCAACGATGTCCCGGCCCAAGTGGCGCGCGCGTACGGCGGTGCCTCGCACGAGTCCGATGGCCTCGGTGATCTCGCGCCCAGGGACTTCGTTGATGGTGAGAACGATCATCGTTGGACCTTGCGATAGGGGTCGAAGGGGGTGATGCGCATACGCTCGCGCAGCGTGAGCGCCAGGACTCCGGTGAACCCGAGGATGCCCGCGAGGAAGAGGATCACCCCGAGCGTCGGCATGTCGGACGTCGTGACCGCATAGCACCAGTAGCCCAGCATGCCGAGCGCACCGACGGTGAGCAGGATCCAGCTCAGAGCCAGTCCGCCCTGATGCGCCAGATCCTCTTCGATGCGACGCCATTCGGAATCAGCGGGTTCCGGGGGAATGGCCGACCGGGCGAGCAGGTCGAGCGCCTGCAGTTCGGCGACCTCGAGGGCCAGCGCACGGTCGGTGCCCATACGCGTCTCGAAGGCCTGGGCCGCGCTGCGGTCCAGTTCTCCATCCACGTAGGCCATCGCCTGGAGCTGCTCGGGTCTGGGTTCGGACGTACTCACGCCGTTCCTCCCGGGGCCTTGGAACCGCCCCGTTTCTTGTTGTTGGATCGTGTGTCCTGCACGACCTCGCCCAGCTTGGGTCCGAGGGTCTCGCGCAGACGACGCCGCGCATGGAACAAGCGCGACATGACGGTGCCCTCGGGGATGCCGAGGTGCTCCGCGATCTCCCTGTAGGAGAGGTCTTCGAAGTGGCGCAGCGCCAGGACCTCACGGTCGTTGGCTCCGAGCGTTTCGAGCGCCGAGCGGAACAGGTCCGCGCGCTCCGTCAGCTCGAGGCCCAGCGTGGGGCCGGGCGTCGGATCCTCGATCTCGAAGTCCGATTCTCCATCTTCGGGGCGGGCCGCGCTGAGCGAACGCACGCGTCGCTTCTTGCGCAGAAAACTGAAGCACGTGTTGCGCAGGATGCGATGGAACCAGGGCAGAAAGGGCTGCGCGGGGTCGTAGCTGTCGCGCGCTCGGAATACCTTCAAGAAGGTCTCCTGGCACAGGTCCAGCGCATCCTCGCGCGATCCCACCAGGGAGTGCGCCACGTGGAAGGCCCGACCGCGAAGACAACGGGTGAGGTCGTCGAACGCGGCCGGATCCCCGGAGCGGGCGCGGGTCATCAGGGCTGTAGCTTCGGCGGCCATGGGGTCGCTGTACTCACCTGCATCGGGTCCCTTCACGGAAACTTCCGGGACTTGCTCGGACGTTCCAGCGGGTCGACCGGTCGCTCCGGGGCCGTCCGTGGGGTTCTGGGGGTCGATCGAGGTCATGCGGTGGGTGCCTGGGTCCGCTTCTGCTCCCGCCCGGGGCTCCGCCCATGGAGGATACCGAGCACATGACGTGCTGCGCGACGTGCGGCCCCTGGCCCACCCAAGCGGTGCATCGCACGCTTCAAACCGGTCTGGATCTTCGCGCGCTCGGGACCGTCCTCGTAGATCCGAACGAGCGCCTGTCCGAGCGGCAGGGGATCGCCGTCTCCGATGACGGCGAACTCGGGCAGGACCTCCTCTCCAGCCACAAGGTTGACCCCACTGAACCAGGGCACGGTCAGCATCGAGCGCAGCGCACGCTTCCAGCGCTTGGTGACGCGGTACAGCACGACGGTCGGGATCCCTTGATGGGCGACCTCGGTCAGCACGGTGCCTGACACGGCCAACGCGGCGCGCGCGCGACCTAGGTCTCCCTCGAGGTCGCCGATCGACAGGGTGACGCCCTGGGTCTCGCCCAGGATCGCTCGGACGCGATCTTCGTGGTCCGCGGTGCGTTGCGTGATCCGCACCGGCACGTCCGGGTGCGCAGCCCGCACAGCATCGAGGGCTGCCAACATGAAGGGCAGGTTGTCCTCGATCTCCTTCGCGCGACTGCCCGGCAACAGCAGGATCGTGTCGCGATCTTCAGGACCGGGCGGCGCGGGTCGTTCCGCGTGCGCATCCCGGATCGGATGGCCGACGAACGCGTTGGGTACGTCGTGGCGATCGAACCAAGCGGACTCGAACGGCAGGATCGTCAGCGCCAGGTCGACGACCTGCTTGTAGCGCCGCACGCGCCACGGAGCCCAGGCCCAGTACTGCGGCGTGATGTGGTGCACGACCGGTACGCCGTAGCGCTGCGCGATGCTGGCCATCGGCACGTGCAGCGCCGGCGAATCGACGGGCACGAAGACGTCCGGGCGATCCTCGATGCACGTTGTGGCCAAGGTCTCGAGCAGGCCCTGGTAGTAGGGGAGCTGCGCCATCGCACCACCCGCATCCATCGTCGCGCGAGCACCAGGATCGGCCAACGTCGTGACGCCGGCGGCCTCCAGCTCGGCGCCTCCGAATCCGAGCAAGCGCGGTGCCGGCGCGCCGGCTTCTGTTGCGGCCGCGATCAGCTCGCGCGCCAGTCGTGCGGCGTGCTGTTCGCCGGAGGCCTCGGCGCATGAGAGGAAGATGGTCAAAGCCCGTCCCTTCAGATCCGGCAGATCCGGGAGTTGCGGCTCGGCGGGGAAGTCCTCCAGGTCGCTCTGGATCGCAGCGCACAGTCCATTCCGTTGCAACCAGAAGTCGGGCACGGCCAGGAATCCACGCACCAGTTCCCAGACGGCGATACGCAGTTCGCGGCGCGCAGCCTTCAAGGGGTCCGGGATCTTGGGAGTCTTGACCATGGCGCAGCAGGATAGGGCCCGCGCGGTCCGGGTTCCCGGGCGAGGCGCAGGATTCCCTTGCGGTGCCTCGATCGGCAGGATGGGCGGATGTTCCGGCTGGTCGGGTTCTTCATCCTGGTGTTCGTCGTCCTCAACGTGCTGCGTGGGGTCCTGGCCCCCGTGCCGATCGTGGGCGCGATCCTGGGGATCCCGCTCCTGGGCTTCTGGATCGTGGCCCTGGGCCTGTCCTGGGCCTTCTCGCGCTTCGCCAACGACGCCGTCGACCGGAGCCGCCAGCGCAGCCTCGTCCGCACGCTCGGTGCGGTCGAGACGCCGCACAACCAGGGCAAGCTCGGCAGCCTGCTGATCCAGCAAGGCCGCTACAAGCGCGCGATCGAACCGCTCGAGAACGCGATCGCCGGGGACCCGAACACCGCCGAGTGGCACTTTCGTCTGGGGCAGGCCCGGCTGAAGACCGGAGACTTCGAGGGTGCTTCGCAGGCCCTGTTGCGCACGCTCGAGATCGACGAGGCCTACGGCTACGGTTCCGCGCTCCTGCACCTGGCCGAGACCGAGTTGGCCGCGGGCCGTGAGGAATCGTCGTTGCAGCGGTTGGAGCAGTTCGAACGCAATCACGGACCGAGTCCGGAAAGCGCTTACCGTCGCGGCAAGGCGCACCTGCGAGCGGGGCGCAAGGAGGCGGCCCATGCAGCCTTCGACGAGGTCGCGGAACTCGCGCGAACGCAGGCGAAGTATCAGAAGAAGCAGGGCGGCGCTTGGGCGTTGCGCGCCCAGCTCGCACGCTGGACCGGCTAGGAGCTCGCGAGCAGACCGCGCGCGACCAGGTCGGCGCGTAACGTCGTCGCGTCCTGGAACCGGTGTCCGTGCATGCCCAAGCCTTCGGCGGCGATCACGTTCACGGAACGATCGTCGACGAAAAGCACCTCGTGCGCCGGAACACCCAAGGCGTCGAGCGTCTGGACGTACGCGCCCGCATCCGGTTTGCGCACACCCAGGTCGCAGGACACGAACAGCTCGCCCAGGTGATCGGACAACCCGACCTTGGCGTCGAGTTCGCGCATCCACACCGGGTAGTTCGAGAGTCCGTGGCACGCGACTCCGGCCCGCGTCAGCTCGCCGAGGATGGACTCGACACCCGGCAACCACGCCCAACCGTCCACGATCGCATGTTTGAGCGCGGCCTCGTCGAACGCGCGACCGTCACGGAACATCTTGCGGAAGTACGCGGCCTCGTCGATCTCGCCACGCTCGAATTCGAGCCAAGCATCGGGCGTCTTGGCAGCCATCAGTTCCTCGAACGACATGCCGAGCGCGGCGGGCATGCGCTCGTAGAACGGGTCGAGGATCAGAGTCCCCATGACGTCGAACAGAACGACGCGTGCCGAAGTCATCGGGGGCGCTCGTACTCGAGCGCAGACGCTTGGGTCGTCTCGCCGTCTCGAACCTCCACGGTGCAGAAAGGCTCGTTCGGGAGGTCGAGGTCGTCGTGCCGACTTCGGAATCCTTGACCCTGCTCGGTGATCGAGGACAGGCGCAGGGGCGGAGGGTCGTCGACGGCGTAGAGCGACCACGAACCCGGCTCGAGGCCCTGGAACGCGAAGTCTCCGTTCGCGGGCAGGAGCATGCGGCGTGGACGATGATCTCCGCGCGATGCGACGATCCAGAGCGGAGGGTCAGCATGGTCGCGCGCCAGGTTCCCGGTGAGGCTCCCGCCTGTGGGGAACACCAGGTCGGCGCGCTCGTTCCAGAAGAGCGTGTGTTCCGCGGCGGGTCGATCCGCGCGCTCGGCGCGCACGACATACGGACCGCCGTCGAGGCGCGGCAAGTGGAAGCGACCCTCGGCATCGGTGCGGGTCGTCGCGGACGGGTGGCGCGCACGCTCGAGGGGGATTCCGTGCAGGTCGAACGAACCCTCGGGGTCGGTCACGGCATAGAGCGCGACGCGCACGTTGGCCGCCGGAACGCCGCTCGCTTCGGTCACGGTGCCCGGCGTCAAGGTCCACGGAATCAACTCGATCTCGACACGGCCGCGCGTTCCCGGATCGATCGTCGCCGGTCGGAAGCCCGCAGCATGAATCTCGAGCCGACCCGGCGTGGGGCAAGGCACGGCCAGGTCGTGGCCCGGGCCCTGCGCATGGAACAGCGTGAGGTCCCAATCCGCGTGCGTCGCGTTCACCGAAATCTCGGGGACCACGGTGCCATGAGGATCGCGTGCCGTGACGCGGACCCTCGGTGCGGGCTGGGTGACGATCAGTTCGATCTCGTGCGCCGGGGCGGTCAGGGTCTGCTCCAGGAGCAGGCCTCGGGCGGGATCGTAGGCGAGCAATTCGATGGGGCCGGGTCGTCCGGTGTCGATTCGGAATCCACCGACGAATCGTGCATGGTGCACCTCACTCGCGGAGGGACTCCTGAGCCCGACCTCCTTGCGCCAAGCGACCCGAATGCCCGATTCGTGACCCGCGGCATCGGTGATGCGGCCACGGATCGCGGTCGGATCCTCCATGACGAAGTCGATGCCCGTGATGGGCTCATCGGCTTGCAGGTCGAAGGCCTCCGAAACCTGGATCGCCACGTCGCCCGTCCAAGCCCAGATGCGCGTCGGTCCCGTGGGGGCGCAGGGGATGACGTAGTCGCCGTGGTCGTCCGACCGGGCGAGTCGCGAGCAGGGCGGCAGTTCGGGAGGGCTGGCCGTCCGACGTTCGAGGTCGGCGTGACAGGCGACCACGATCGCGTTGGCCAAGGGCTGCCCGTCCTCGTCGTGGATGCGTCCGCTGACGTGGCCCGCAGGCGACAAGGCCACATCACCCAGATCGCGTTCTTCGCCCGGAACGAGTCGCAGTTCGAGCACGGAACAGGCGTGGCCAGGCGCGCTCAGCGTCGCGCGCACGATGCGCGGGCGTGACAGACGGTCGATGTCGGTGGCGGCGAATCCATCCGCGCCGACGGAAACGGATGCGCGCGCACCCGCGTGTTCGAGTTGCAGGCGTCCCTCGCTCAAGGTTGCGCCGGACTCGTCGACGAGTCGCGCGGCGACGCGGCTGGTGCGAACCACGGGCGGCGGTTCTTGATCGTCCGGCGGGCTGGCCACCGGGGACGGAGCGAGGTCCGTGGTGCCCGTCGGGACGACTTCACGCGCCTCCGGTTCTTGCGGAACGGTGTGCGTGTGCACGAGTTCGGGCGCATCCACCGCAGGCATCAGGGTCGTCGGCGTCGTAGGTGGGACGTGCTCGACCGGACCGGTCATGGACTGCACGCCGTAGACTCCGGCTCCGAGAAGCACGAGCACGCCGAGCACGCGGCTGGCGGTCACGTACCCGAGGTCGCGCAGGATGGCCGGGGCGCCGCCGCCTTGGGGCATTCCGCTGGCGATGGCGAGCGGAGCGAGCCAGGTGCACCACGTCTTGCGATCGCCGGTGCGCATGTCCATCGAACGCCGCATCAGGTCGAGTCCGCGCTTCAGGCGCCAGCGCACGGTCCCCGGCGGGATGTTCTCGCGGCGCGCGATCTCGGCGGACGACAGGCCCTCGTAGTAGCGCTGCAGCACCGTGGTTCGGAAGGGCTCGGGCAGGCCGAGCAGTTCGGCGGCGACCATGCCCTGGGCCTCGACCTGTTCGATCAGTTGGGCGGGGTCGACGGGAGCCTTCTCGTCCCGCTCCTTCTCGGACTCGTGCCACTGGCGCGCGGAGCGGGATCGAGCGCGGGCGCGCATGGAGTTGCGCAGGACGCGGGCCAGCCAAGGGCGCGGCGGGCGGGACGGATCCGGAGGCGACTTGAGCGCGGCCAGCCAGGTCTCCTGGACCAGCTCCTCGGCCTCGCTCGGGTCGTAGACCAGGCGTCGGGCGAGGGCGCGGACCCAGCCGTCGTGGACGAGCAGATCGGCGGGCTCCAGGTTCGGTTCTTTCGGATCCATGGCGTGCCCCTATCCTATGCGCCGCCAGCGAGAGCGTTGGTGAACTCATGCCCGCCCTCATCGATCTCTTGCACATCGGCCGCCAGCGCAGCCGGTCGGCCGCCCCGAATCCCGGAACGGATCCCGCGCGATCCCGGCAGGCGGACCTGGTGGACCTCCACCTGGCCCTTCAGGAGCGCGCCGGCTGTGTCTCCCTCGTGGGTGCACCGGGCAGCGGAAAGACCCTGTTGGCCCACGTGGTCTTGGGTTGGGTCCCACCGAGCGAAGGCCAGATTCAGTTCCAGGGCGAGCCGCTCCCGGCCGGCGGACTGGGCCCAGG
>JAJDEX010000113.1 GCA_029259575.1 Planctomycetota bacterium
AATCGTGGTGCAAACTGGGCGATCTGGCAAGATTCTCTAGAGAAGTAGGGCGCACTTGGGGACACAGGAGCCCGGCTCGAATGCGGATTCCCCCTCCCCGACTACGGAAGGGCCCCTGGAGTGGAATCGCCCCCTTCGTGATAGCCTCCGGAACCGTCTTCTTGGCGCCACGAGCAAGGACCTGCAGGCCGCTCGAGCCCGCTTCATCGGGGCCTGCCCGGGGGGAGTGGGCAATGGTCTTCGGTTGGCCATTTCAACGCTGGAACGGGCCGATACACTCACGGCGCGATGCGTCGAAAGCGACGATCCGCAAGCGAACCATGACGCCTTCCGAGCAACAAGAAGCGCACTTGATCCGCAGTTCCGAAACGGACCGCGCGGCAACCTTCCTCGACGACCTGAACCGTACGGTCGTCGATCTTCGTACGTCGTTGTCCGTACTGTTCGACGTTCTGGGCCAGGACGCGTGCAAGAGCCAGGACGTCTCGCGTGCCCTCGGGATCGACAAGAGCGTGTCGTGGAAGGTCTGCCGACTGGTCACATCGGATTCCGTCGTGGAAGCCGCCGATCTGATTCCCGGCCAACGCGGCATGCGCATCTTCTTCGATCGCGCCGAGCTCGCCGGCTCCCCCGAGGGTCCCCTCGAAGAAGCTCGGGCAGCCTTCGACCGCTACTGCGACATGGTCGAGGAACACGCCGTCGATCGAACCGGTTTGGCGGCGATCCTGGCCTCGATGCGACTGCAGGACGAGTCCGCGTCCGAAACGGCGAGCATGCGCCGCGCGGCGTACCGGGAGAACGCGATCCTGCGCGGCATCAAGGCGCGCGCACGCATGGGCACGTTCATCCTCGGTCCGGGCCGCGGGCCGAACCTGGTCTACGATTCGGTCCACCTGAGCGGGGTCGTCGGTCTCGAGTGGTTGCGCAGCAACACGACCTGGACCATCTCGCGACGGTCGTATGCCGGCCCGACCGCTCCGCAGGGAGACGACCGATTCCATCCACTCGACCCGGACGCCGTGGTCGATGGCGCCCCCATCCTCTCCCGGTACTCCTCACCGGACCTGCAGGTGAGTTCGACCAGTGCCCCCGGATCCGGCATCCGCGAGTTCCGCCTGCATGGGGACCGCGTCGGGCGCACGAGTTCCGTCAACGGTTTCGCGGGCTGGTTCCTGAAGGAATGGGCCGACTTCCGCAAGGAAGAGCCGAACCAGTTGGGTGAGTACCAACTCTCCATCGATCTCCCCGTCGAAACCACCCAGGTCGACCTGTTCGTGCATCATTCGCTCACGACCGACCCCGAAGTGGCCGCCACGTTGCTCGACACGATGCAAGCCAGCCTGATCGCGACCTCGGTCGAGGACATCCCTTCCCTGCCTCTTCGGATCGAGACGATCCCGCTGGGAATGACGAATCCCAACGTCGAGACACCGTTGTTCGGAGACTACGCCGGGATGATCGGCGATGGATTCGAGGCTCTCGGGTGCGACGCGAGCGCCTTCTCGGGATGGCGCGCGCTGATCGACTTCCCGCCGATCCCGAGCCGTCTGGCTCTGTTCCAGAAGCTCCCGGTCCGCAAGCCGGACGCGCGCTGAATTCGCCCTCGCGCTCGACTCGGCTCGCGCGCGTTCGGACCGGGACCACGGCGTTCGAATCCGCCAAGGACGATCGTGCAGGTGCAGGCCGTTCGCGCGATGACCTGAGGCGCGTGCCTCCGATCACGCAACCAGACGTGATGCGTCCCGTCGATCGACCGTCACGTGTGAGGGCAACGGCATGCGAACCCGTTGGCCAAGACGCCTCGGGGCAGCGCGACATCAAGCATCGGCACACGTTGCGTGCTGACGATTCGCACGATCGAATCACACCACGCCTGGGGTTTCCGTCGAGGGCAACACGCCGATTCACCCGTTCGAGCGAATCTGCGGGCGCTATCGGGGATTTCCAGCTACACACACCCTTTGCGAAGCAAACGGCTCAAACCGGAAACCCAACGGGCTGAAACGCGTACGTCCCGCGTCGCCCCGCCGTTTTGCAACCGAACTCTCCGGTTCTTCTACGGGCCCCTGGCAGGCAACCCGTCGAAGGATCGGCGGGGTGGCACCTCTCGAGACGACGCTCGCTGCATCGAACTCCTTCGCTTCGTGTTCCTCCTGGACCGCTCGCGTGAATTCGTGGCCCGAGCATCTCAAAGCGAAATTTTCGTTCCGCGAATCCCAATCAGAAATCCAAGCGGCTGTGCACATCTGATGCTGCACGTCCGTACTCAACGCTAGGAGTGTCCACCCTCGGGTAGGAAAGCAGCATGTCCAAGACCGCGAATCGAAGGTGTGTCAAGCGTCACTCAGGGTCACTGCCCGTCTTTCCGCAGTGCCCCACCCTCCCCGACCCCGGGGAGGTTGGACCTGGATCCACCAGCGTGGGCACGTTGCCACGAGGGTGATCCGAGTCCGAACGAGAGCTGGAGCGCCCATCCGGGAAGGTGGGCGCTCCTTTTTCGTTCAGGGTGGTCCGGACTGCGGGAAGGCACCGCGTAGCGAGCCGTCCGAAGGGATCCACCGAGAATTCGAGCGCGGCTTTCAGCGCTGGAACGCCCCCTCGCGTACTCCTGGCAGTCATGAACGACCCCACCCCCCAGCCGGACCACGAGGTCCCTGGGGAATCCCCCTCGACCCGACTGGCGCGGGCGGTTCTCCGAGACGAACCCGATGCGCTCGACGCGTGGTTCCGGGGGGAGCATCCGCGGGTTTGGAAGGTGTGCTTCGGCATGCTCGCCGATGCGGAGGAGGCGGACGACGTGGCCCAGGACGCGATGCTGCACCTCTCCGATCGACTGACCCGCTGGGATCCCGAGCGCCCGTACGACGCGTGGCGCAACACGGTCGTGGCGAACCTCTGCCGCGATCGCATGCGCAGGATCGGTGCGCGCCAGGAGGCGGAGCGCCAGGTGATGCGGGACGCGGACGAGTTCGGGTTGCCGGACTCGCTGCCCGATCCGGCGGCGACGGCTGCGAACCGGGAGGTGCGCGAGGTCCTGCGCTCGGTGCTCACGGCACTGTCACCGCGTGAACGCGAGGTCTACGTGCTGCGCGATCTCGAAGGTGGAGACACCAAGGGCGTCGCCGCCGCGTTGGGCATCACGGAATCGAGCGTGCGTTCGATCCTGACCCTCGCCCGCCGCCGACTGCGTCACGTGATCGGCGCGAAGCTCCCGGGCCTCGTTCCCGATGGAGGCGAAGCATGAGTGCGCGTCCTGATCGAGGCGACGCGTCCCGTTTCGACGACGATGCGCTGCGGAGCGACCTGCGCCAGGCGTGGTCCGAACTGCGCGCCCCCGAACCGGACGCGGACGTCGATGCGCCGGACGAGCTGGCGTCGGCCGTCAACGACTGGATGCGCGCGGCGTGGACGTCGCTCGAGGCACCCGAGTTGCCCACGCAGGTTCGGTCTGCTCCGAGCTCGGCCGGCTCGACTCGACGCCCCACGCTCCTGCGGCTCCTCCCATCGGCACTCGCCGTGCTGGGCACCGCGGCCGCCGTCGTGCTGATCGTGCGGTTCCTCGGAACGCCCATGCAGCGACCCGAGCCGCCGACGCCGCAGGTCGCCCATGCGCAGCCGACCGTGCGTCCGCGCATCGATGGAAGCATCGAGGTGCGCAGCGGCAACGTGCGCTTGATCCTCGTTCCACCCGCCGTCGATGACGCGGCCCCCACCCACTCCGGCACCGAGGCCGCCGGAGCCCACCCTGAACCTCCTTCGGAG
>JAJDEX010000114.1 GCA_029259575.1 Planctomycetota bacterium
TCGCGTGGCCCAGCGAGAAGGTCGGCCTGATCACGACCGCCGGCGCCATCGTGTTGATGGTCGTCGGCTCGCTCCTGTTCCCCGACCGCAATCCCAGGTCGACCGAATCCCTCATGGAGGTCAGCTAGATGGAAACCTGGATGCCCGTTTGGGAAGTCGTTCTCGTCGTGTCCCTGGTCGGATTCGCGCTGCTCGCAGCGGTCGTCGCGATCGGAGGCATGCGCGACCTGAATCGCATGTTCGGCGAGTTCGAGGCCGAGTTGAAGAAGCAGAAGCCTCGCGGGGACTAGCGCCCGCGCAGCTTGCCGAACACGCGCGCCATCAAGCCCTGCGTCTTCGGCGCCTGCAGTTCGAAGCCCGCGAAAGCCCGTCCGATCGTGGCGCGTTCCTCTTCGGACAGCTCCAGCGTTCCCGCGCGCAGGTTCTCCTGCACGTGACGCTCGGTGCGTGCGCCCGCGAGCACGGCGGTGATGCCCGGGACGTCGATCGTCCAGGCCAAGACCGTCTGCGCGAGCGTCGCGCCGTGACCGTCCGCGATCGGACGCACGACGTCGCTCAGGATCGCGTTGATGCGGCCTCGATTCTCGGGCTGGAACGTAGCGCGACCGGCGCGCTTGTCGCCCTTGGGGAACTTGCGGTCGGCAGGGACCGCGCCCGCGAGCAGCCCTTGATCGAGGGGCGAGTACGCCAGGACGCCGACTTCGTTGGCCGCAGCCCAGGGTAGGCGGTCCTCCTCGGCGCCTCGCGTCAACAGGCTGAAGTGCAGCTGCTCGCTGGTGAGCCCGCCGACGTCGCGCAGGGACCCGTGCGCCTGCGTCATCTGTTCGAGCGACAGGTTCGAGGTCCCGATGGCGCGCACCTTGCCTGCGTCGACCAGAGCGGCGAGCGCACCGACCGTCTCGCCCACCGGGACGTCCGGGTCAGGCGCGTGCAGTTGAACGAGATCGAGCCGCTCGCGTTGCAGTCGCCGCAGACTCTGCTCGACTTCCTGCTGGACGGACTTGGGTCGACCGTCGTGATGCACGCTGCGCAGCTGCCCGTTCGCGTCCAGGGCGCGGTAGGCCAACCGGCCGTGATCCGCATCCCAACGCAGCCCGACCTTGGACAGCACACGCACGTCCTCGCGTCCGGCCAGCGCGCGGCCCACGAGTTCCTCGGAGTGACCGAAGCCGTAGACCGGTGCCGTGTCGACCGCGGTCATGCCGCCGTCGAAAGCGACTCGCAAAGCACGCAGCGCCTCGTCGTCGTCGCGCGAGCCCCAGTTCGTACCGCCCAGTGGATACGCGCCGAGAACGACGACCGGAACCTCGAGGCCACTGGATCCGAGCGCTCGCTGGCGCATGTCAGGCCCGCTTGGACTTGGTCCGCTGGAACATCGCGCGCATGTGCAGCAGCATCGACTCCCAGTACACGCGGCGTGCGTTCGTGTCGTTGAACCAGTTGTGCGTCAACGAGATCGTGGGCTCCAAGCCGACGACCTGGTGATAGACGCGCGACGGGAAGAACAGCAGTTCGCCCGGGTTCGTCGTGCAGTCGCGGTAGCGGACTTCGTGCGTCTCGAGGTGCTTGGCCAGGGCGGGATGGTCCATCCCGGGGTACGTGCCAGCGCTCTCGGCCTTGGTCTTGAAGACGTCGGTCAGCTCCTCGGCTTCGATCAGCATCCAGCGCTTGCGGCCGGTGATCTGCGCGAGCCAGTTGTGCGAGCTCTGGCCGTCGTAGTGCAGCTTGGTGTACGAGCCGGTCGGGCCGAAGATGATGGCCGTGGCGATCGGGTTGAAGCGCTTGGGGAACTTGGTCGCGAACCAGTCTGCGCCGAAGCACGCGGGGTTCTGGAAGTCCTCGAGCAGCTCTTGGTGGGACTCGCGGAAGTACCAACCCTCGAGGTACCGCGGAATGGCGTCCATCGGATTCGTCAGACGTTCCTGCTCGTAGCGATCGACGTAGTCCGAGTACTCGGCGATCGTCATCGCGCCCTGCGGCTGGAACGTGATTCCGGTCGGCGCCTTGACGTCGCCGTACTCCGACTTGAAGTAGTCCCACGTCCACTTGGTGGACGCGTTCCATTTGGCGATCTCGTCGGTGAGGATCACGGCCTTCTTGGGCTTCAGGTATTCCTCGCGGAACTCCTCCTCGCTCAAGTTCGAACGGCGTTCGACGCCGCCGATGCACGTGCCCTTCTCGGCCAGGATGCCCCGGAATCCGGGTTCGTTTGCTGTCGCTTGGTCCATCGTTCTGGGCCACCTTTCGTCGTGGCTCCCCCACAGGATAACACCGGAGCGGGCGCGGAGCCCACATCGAGGAGCAGCGGAACGAGCAGCGTCTCCCCCCGATCCACGGGGTCCCCGCTTCGCTCGATCCGGGGCACCTCTCTACGAACAAGGGCCCCCCGATCCGAAGATCGAGGGGCCCCGCATGTGGCTCGTCGAGGAGCGCGAGCCTGGGCTCACTTCGCCTTCGAGTACGTTCCTTCGAAGACGCGGGAGCCCGCGCCAGCGCCGGAGAAGCGATCGCTCCACACGCTGATCGGACCGTTCTTGCCGACCTTGAAGGTGCCGCGTTCGGCGTAAGGCTCTCCCATGTAGCTGCCGGAGTGCATCATCACGAAGGTCTCGTCGTCGGTCTGGAACCACTCGGAATGCGTCACGACGCCCATGTTGTCGACGCTGTAATGATCCCAGCACGACTTGGACTCGCTCCAGCTCATCGTGCCGATGGCGCGGTAGATGAAGCCTTCCGACTCCTCGCCGATCACGTTGGCGACGATCGCATGACCACCGGTGAAGGCGAAGACGTCGTCGTTACCGGCAATCTCCATCTTGGGAGCATCCGGAGCCATCACCATCGAACCCTTCATGTGCCACTTGCCGAGCATGCTGGCGAGGGGCTTCATCGGCTCGATCAACTCGTTCGTGCGCAGGCTGGCGTTGACCGCCATCGGCTTCGGGTTGGTGCGTTTCATGACGCCGTCGACGTGGATCGAAGCCGCCTGGTCGCCGGAGACCATCGTGATCGAGAGCGTGGAGGAGTCGCCGTCGATCGCCCAGACACCGCGCTCGGCACCGATCAGCTTGGAACCGTCCATCTGAGGGAACATGCCTGCGCCCGCGGAGACGAGTGAATTGCCGACCCATTGGCTGAGCCCCATCGCGGTGCCCCCCATGTTGTCGGTCTTGATGTGCACCAACTGCGACTTGGCGGCGTCGTAGGTGTAGATGGCCATCATGTGATAGTGACCGATCTCTCCCATGTCGACGTCGAGGGTCTCCTGGTAGGCGAAGCCATCCAGGATCGGCTCGAGTTCGATGGTGCAGGTCCAGGGCATACGCTCCTCGACCGTGTCCATCGAGAACGTGCCTTTGCCTTCCCAGTGACCAACGGTCGCGGCGAAGGGTGCGAGCGACTCGTCGGGCTTGGGCAGTTCGAATTGAGCGAAAGCGGGGGCGGCCAGAAGGATCGGGGCCGCGAAGAGTGTGAGCGTTTTCATGTACGTGTCCGAAAGGGGAGGGAGCGGGACGACGTCGAGCCTAGATGGGATCGGCAAGTCCGCA
>JAJDEX010000115.1 GCA_029259575.1 Planctomycetota bacterium
GCGCCAGTTCCGCCGCCTTTGGATCGTGCGGATCAACGCGGCGGCGCGCATGCGCGGCATGACGTACTCGGTGTTCATCGACGGTCTCAAGAAGGCCGACATCAACCTGAACCGCAAGCAACTCTCCGAGCTCGCCATCCACGAACCGGCCGTCTTCGACGCCCTGGTCGAGGAAGCCAAGGCCGCTCGAGTTTGAATTCGATGGGCTCCCCGGATCGCACCGGGGAACCCGACTGAACAACAGCCGCCTGCGGACCTCCCACGAGGCTCGCCGGCGGCTTTCCGTTTTCCGGTCGCACTTCCGCGACAACCCCTTCGAAGCACGTGCGCACCCTGCCATGACCGTGGACCACGCGACCACCCTCGCCGAAGCGCGCCAGCGCATCGCCGGGGCCCCCGATGACGACGCCCTGCGCGAACTCGAGCGCGAGTACGTCGACAAGTCGGGCCTCGTCGGCCAGCTCCTCGCCGCCATTCCGTCCCTGGAACCCGCCGAGCGCGGAGCGGCCGGTCGTGCGGCGAACGAGCTCAAGCAAGCCGTCGTGATCGCGCTCGAGGACCGTCGCCGGGCGCTCCTGACCGCTGCACTGGACGCGGAACGCAAGGGCGACGGTTTCGATCCGACCTTGCCGCCGCCGTCGGTCGAGCGCGGTTCGTTGCATCCGATCACGCAAGCCACGCGGCGCCTGACCGAGATCTTCCACGCGATGGGCTACCACGTGCTGGACGGTCCCGAGGTCGAACTCGACTGGTACAACTTCGAGGCGCTGAACATCAGCAAGGACCATCCCGCGCGCGACAGCCAGGACACGTTCTACTGCGACGAGGAAGGCAAGCGCGTGTTGCGCACGCACACCAGCCCGGTCCAGATCCGCGCGTTGGAGCACCTCGAGCCGCCGTTCCGTGCGGTCGCGCCGGGCAAGGTCTTCCGCCAGGAGAGCACCGACGCCAGCCACGAACACACCTTCCACCAGATGGAGGGCATCGTGATCGGCAAGGACATCAGCGTCGCGCACCTGATCTCGGCGATGAAGACGCTGCTGCGTGGCATCTTCGACCGCGAACTCGAAGTTCGTCTGCGTCCCGGGTACTTCCCGTTCGTCGAGCCGGGTTTCGAGCTCGACGCGCGCTGTCCGTTCTGCACCGAGGGCTGCGGCGTGTGCAAGCGCACCACGTGGATCGAACTGCTGCCCTGCGGTCTCGTCCATCCCAACGTCCTCAAGTCCGGCGGACTGGACCCCGACGTGTGGTCCGGGTTCGCCTTCGGCCTCGGCCTGTCCCGTCTCGTCATGCTGTTCCGCGGCATCGACGACGTCCGCCACCTGCTCGGTGGTGACCAGCGCTTCTTGGAGCAATTCTGATGTTCGTCTCCTATCGCTGGCTGCAACGCCACGTCGACCTCGAGGGCATCACGCCCGAGCAGCTCGCCACCGACCTGACCCTCTCGACCGCCGAGGTCGAAGGGCTCGAGCCGTTCGCGCCGACCTTGTCCGACGTCGTCGTCGGTCACGTGCTCGCGCGCGAGTCGCACCCCGACGCCGACAAGCTGGGCGTCTGCAAGGTGGACATCGGTGACGGCGAGCCGTTGCAGATCGTTTGCGGCGCGCCGAACGTGAAGCCAGGCCATCGCGTCGCCGTCGCCACGGTCGGCACGCGACTGCCGGGCGACATCAAGATCAAGAAGTCCAAGATCCGCGGCGTGCCGTCGGTCGGGATGATCTGTTCCGAGCGCGAGCTGGGCCTCGGCGACGAGCACGATGGCATCTGGGTCCTGCCCGGCGAACCCGAGGTCGGCCAGCCCGTCGCGGGCGCCATCGGCATCGAGGACTGGGTCATCGAGATCGACAACAAGTCGCTCACGCACCGCCCCGACCTGTGGGGTCACCGCGGCATCGCCCGCGAGGTCGCCGCGATCTACGGTCGCCAGCTGAAGCCGCTCGATACGTCCTTGCCCGAGATGGGCGACGGCCCCGCCGTGCCGATCCGGATCGAGGACGACTCCAGCTGCAGCCGCTATGTCGGTCTCGCGATCGATGGGGCGCAGCAGGTGAAGTCCCCCGAATGGTTGAAGATGCTGTTGCTGGCCGTCGGGCAACGTCCGCTCGATGCGCTGGTCGACCTGTCCAACTTCGTGATGCTCGACCTGGGCCAGCCGAACCACACGTTCGACCGTGGCGCGCTGGATGCGGCCGGGGTGATCGTGCGGCGTGCGACCGAGGGGGAGACGCTGCAGACGCTCGACGAAGAGACGCGCCAGTTGACGCCCGAGGACCTGCTGATCTGCTCAGGCCCTACGCCCGTGGCGTTGGCCGGCATCATGGGCGGTGAAGGATCCAAGGTGCAGGCTGGCACGACCCAGCTGTTGCTCGAAGTCGCCACGTTCGACGCGGTTCGCGTGCGTCGCACCTCGTCGCGTTTGGGGCTGCGCACGGACTCGTCGGCGCGTTTCGAGAAGAAGCTGGACCCGACGCTCCCGCTGCAAGCCGCGGGTCACTTCGCGCGCCTGCTCAAGGAGCTGCAGCCCGACGTGACCTTCCCGTTGGCGCTCTCGGACGTCGGCGCGTGGACCGATCCGGCGACCACGATCTCGCTCGACCCCGAGCACGTGCGGCGCGCCCTGGGCAAGCCGCTCGGGGACGACGTCATCACGGACATCCTGGATCGACTCGAGCTGCGCACGACGCGCTCCGGCGACCTGATCCAGGTCGCGATTCCCTCGGCCCGTGCGACCAAGGACCTGACCATTCCGCAGGACCTGGTCGAAGAGGTCGGGCGCATCTACCGCTACGGCAACCTGCCCGAGCGTCAACTCGACGGCGTCATCGCGCCTCCGGTCGCGGATCGACGTCGTGACATGGTGCGCGACATCCAGGACTGCCTGGCGGGCGGCGCGCGCATGCACGAGGCGATCACGTACTCGTTCCAGCACGACGACCTGCTCGCGACGCTGGGTCTCGGCGACCTGCCGCACGTCGAGGTCATCAACCCGGCGGCGGAAGGGCTGTCCAAGATCCGTCGTTCGGTCCTGCCGAGCTTGATCGGCACACTGGCCAGCAACCGACGTCACCTGGAATCGGTGAGCCTGTTCGAGGTCGGCAAGGGCTACCTGCCCGAGTCCGCCAACGACAAGGGCGAGCCGCTCGAGGTCCACGAGGTCGCCCTCGTGCTGTGCACCCTTCCGACGCCCAAGGACGCGCGCTTCGACGCCGGACCCCTGGCCGCCTTGCAAGCGATCGTGGTCGACCTGTTCCGCTCGTTGCGGGTGCCGGTCGCCACCTGGGGCTCCGCGACGGACTTGCCGCCGTACGCCCACCCGGTCAAGGCCCTCGCGGCTCGCCTGGGGGATCAGGAAGCGCCCGCGGCCCACGTCTTCGAACTGGAACCCGGCATCGCCCGGGACCTGGGGCTCGAGGGGGACTGGGCCAGCGCGACCGCTGCCGCCACGGTGAACCTGGACGCGTTGCTCGCCTTCACGCCGAACCTGACGACCTACGTCCCGATCCCGCGCGTTCCCGGCGTCAAGGTCGACGTGGCGATCGTCGTGCCGGACACGATGTCCGCCGCCGAGGTTCAAGCCGCGATCGAGCAGGCGGGCAAGGGTGCCGTCCACAGCACCGAGTTGTTCGACTTGTACCGGGGCGAGAAGCTGGGTGAGGGCAAGCGCTCGTTGGCCTATCACGTGCTGCTCCAGCACGAGACCAAGACCCTGACCGACAAGGACACCCACAAGTTCCTCGGGCGCCTGGAGCGCTCGCTGGAAGCCATGGGTGCCGAGTTGCGTCGCTGAGACCCCTCGCCCGCGTCCCGATCCCGGATCCCCTGGTCAACCGGTCGGCGGTCCAGGGCCCGCGGGCTCGGGTGAGGTAGAGTTGGAGGCACCCCGTTTCCCGTGGGGCCCCACATCGATCCATGAAAGTCGTCCTCGTCAATCCGCCCAGTCCGCCCGAGTTCCGCGTGTCGCGGGGCTTGATGGGGGGCTTTGGAATGGCCGTCAGCCCCGAACTGCTCTATCCGCCGATCGAGTTGGCGCACGTGGCGTCCGTGCTGGAGGCCGATGGGCACAGCGTCGCGATCGTCGACGGCGACGCCGCCGGCCTGGACGCCAACGGAACGCGCGCGCGGATCCTGGCCGAGAAGCCGGATCTGGTCGTGACGGACACCTCCAGCGCTTCGCTCGAGCAGGATCTGGACCTGGCCCGCGCGACCGCCACCGAGGCCGGTGTGCCGCTGATCCTGTTGGGCAGCCAGGTGACGTACACGCCCGACGAGGTCTTCGAGCGCGGCTCGATCGCGGCCGTCGTGCGCGGGGAGCCCGAGGCCACGACGCGCGATCTGGTTGCGCGCCTGGCCGCCGGCGAAGCCCTGACGGGTGTCGAGGGCACCTCTTG
>JAJDEX010000116.1 GCA_029259575.1 Planctomycetota bacterium
CCCGCCGCTCATCCCCGGCACGAACCGCGCCAGATCCGGCCGGCACATGGGCACGTGCGGCGCCGGCTCGGACCTGCTTGCGCACCAGCGCTCGCCCAGCACCCAGCCGAGGAGCACGAACAACAGGGGCCACGCCGGGGCGCTCGAAGGTCGAGGCTGCATGCCAGGGGGACCGACCTCGGTCGCGCCGGGTTGCTCGCCGAGGCCGAAAAAGTTCGAACGTAGGCCCGGTCGTCCGCCGCCCTGGAAGCACTGGTTCCTGCAGCTAGCTCCAGCAACTGGCTCCTGCAACTGGCTCCTGCAACTGGCTCCTGCAATGAGCTCCAACGTCCGGATCAGGCGGTGCGCATCTGCTCGCGCAAGCGATGCAGGAGCGCCCGACCCAGGCCACGCGGATGGTGGCGTCCGATGTCCTCGAGCAGACCGTGCGTGAGATCGCGCAGGGCCACCGCGAGTTCGCTGTCCTCCTCCCCACGCACGACGGGCATGCGCCGTTGCGTGCAGCGGAAGGCCGCGCGGTCCTCGGGCAAGCTCGCGATCCATTCGGGTTCGAACCCCAGGAACTTCTTCGACACGCGCTGGATGCGACGCGCGGCGTGGTCGGCTTCCTCCGGACACGTGACGCGGTTGATCACCAGTTGCGGCACGGACAGGGGCTTGCGCGGCACGAGCACCTTCAAGAACGCGTACGCATCCGTCATCGCCGTCACGTCCGGCGTCGTCACGACGATCACGCGGTCGGAGGCCGCCGCCATCTCGACGGTCTGGTGCGACAAGCCCGCGGCCGCGTCCACGACCAGGAATCGGTACTGCCGTTCGAGACGTTCGATCCCGGCCGCGAGCAGCTCGAGCTCGCACATCTTCAAGCCGGCGACCTGCGCGTAGCCCGAACCGCCCGCGATCAGGTCCAGCTGTTCGCCGCAGGGATGCACGACGTCGCGCAACTGGCAGCGACCTTCGAGCGCATCGACCGCGGTCCGTTCGGGGTGGACGTCGTGCAGGATGTGCGCGTTGGCGACGCCCAGGTCCCCGTCGAACACGAGCGTGCGTCCGGTGCGCGCGAGCATCGAGGACAACGACGCGCAGACCGTGGACTTGCCCGTTCCGCCCTTGCCGCTGACGATGCAGATCGACGTCGCACGCACGGACGCGAGCGGGTCCGTACCGAGATCTCCGGCGTCCGTCGAGGTCGACGGGACCGGATCGATGCGCTTGAAACGCAGGATCTGACGTGCCTGGGCCCAGTTCATGGTGGCCCGCCACGCGCGGCGATTCGGGCCGCGCGCTCGCGGTGGACAGGATCAAGCAACCAAACGCGAGCCCCGCAATCCAAGACGGCCCGTGCAAAGTTGCGACAAGAGTGCCCGCATCGAGTCCCAAAGCTGGGAAACAAGCCGCTCAGGTCACCGTGCGGTCCCCTGGACGCGCCTCCGCAAATGGGGATCAGTCGCGGAAGGCGTCGATTTCTTCGCGCGTCAGGACCGCGCCGGTGTGGCGCGGGATGAGTTCGACCTGGGCGAGACCGGGCTCGTCGCCCGTGCGGGCCTCGGTCAGGTCGAAGTAGCTCGCGATGGCCGCGGCGACGACGTCCTCGAGGTCTTCGCCGTTCGCGAGCGGCTGGGCGGAACGTCCGTGCACCACGACCTCGAGCGCCGTTCCGCGATGCTCGACCTGCACCAGGTCGTCGCCACGGAAGCGCCAGCACAAGCGACCGGCCACGACGCGCGTCGTCAGTTCCGCGTCGAGCCGCAACAGGCGCTGCGCCAGGTCCTGGACGTGGCGCTGTTCGGAATCGGGCAACGCGGCGACGAAACGCTCGAAGGTCTGCACCGGATCCGCGGCATCGACCGGGTCGAGCGCAGGGATCCAATGCGTCGTCGTCGAACGCTGGCTCTTCACCTCGCAGAGCACCAGCAGGTCGACGCGCTCCGGATCGAGTTGGGCCAGGCGATCCTGCAGCACGCGATCGACGCTGCCCGCGAGGACGATGACGCGCGGGGGCCGTGTCGCATCCAGGCGCGCCGCCGTGGCGGAACGCAAGTGGGACTCGAGCACGTCCAACTGCACACGTCCGAGCCGCAACGCATCGAGCGCTTGCACGACCGTCTTGGCGGAATCGTGATCGTCGGCGAGGATCACGGACACGAGCCCGCCCGCGCCGTCGAGCAGGACGAGGTCGACCTGCATGTCCCCCACCGACAATCCGCGATCCACCAACGTCAAGTCGGGGCGGATCTGGCGCAGGGCCTCCTCAGCAGCTTGCAAGTCGGGGTCGTGCATGGATTCGGTAGGTTGCATCAGACGGTGCGCGGCGTGACGCTGGGCGGGTCCGGTTCGACCAGCATCGAGCGGACGCGCGCACGGTGCACGTGGGTCACGGCGAGCGCCAGGGCGTCGGTGGCGTCCAGAGGTTGCGGCACTTCGCTGAGGCCCAGCTCGGCGGCCACGAGCTCCGCGACCTGCTCCTTCTCGGCCTGGCCGTTGCCCGTGATCGTCTTCTTGGCCTCGGCCGGCGTGAGCTCGATGACTTCGGCCCCGAACCGTGACGCGGCGGCCAGGATCATCCCGCGCCCTTCGCCGATGCGCAGGGCGGTCATCGTGTTGTCCTTGACGAACGCGCGCTCGACGACGACGACGTTGGGCTTCAGCCGCGCGAGCAGTTGCTCGAACTGCTCCAGGATCAGCCCCAAACGGATCGGCGGCGACTGCCGGGCCGGCGCGCGCATCACGCCGGCGGCCAACATCGCGATCTTGGCACCCTTGGGCACGACCGCGCCGTAGCCGACGACCTGGGTCCCCGGATCGATGCCGAGCACGATGGTCCACGGACAGTTCTCCGGGACCTCGAAGCCGTTCGAGGCGGAGGACGTCGTGGGCCGCGGAATCTCGCGGTCCGGAGTCGGTCGGGAAGGGGTTTCAGGGGGCACGGGCGTACCCTACGCTCTGCCCCCTGCCGATCCCATGCCCGCCTCGCCCTCCTCTGCCCCCTCCCCAGGCACGCCCCCGTCCGGCGCACCGTTCGCCAGCGCCGTTCTGGTCGCCGCGGGCCGCTCGACGCGGATGGGTGGCGCCACGCGCAAGCCCGCCATCTTGCTGGCTGGCCGCAGCGTGCTGGAGCGGACCCTGGACGCCTTCCGAGCCGCCGGCACCGTCGCCCAGATCGTCGTCGTGGTCCACGCGGACGACCTGGACGACTGGCGCGCGCGCTTGGCGGACGACATCGTGCTGGTGGCCGGAGGCGCGGAACGTACCGACTCGGTGCGCGCCGGCGTGGAGGCCGCGACGTCCGAGGTCGTACTGGTCCACGACGCGGCGCGCTGCTTGGTGCGCCCCGAACGCCTGGATCAAGTCGCCCAGGCCGCCCGCGCGGACGGCGCCGCACTGCTGGCCGTGCCGGTGCGCGACACGTTGCATCGAGCCTCGGAAGGACGCGCCGTCGAGGTCGTCGAGCGCGAGGACCTGTGGGCCGCACAAACGCCCCAAGCCTTCCGCACCGACCTCTTGCGAAGTCATCTCGAACGCGCCGCGACCGACGGCTGGACGCCGACCGACGAAGCGGCGCTGCACGAGCGCTACGCCGGCCCCGTCACGCTCGTCAGCGGCGATCCGGACAACCTGAAACTGACCACACCCGCCGACGTGGCGCTGTTCGAAGCGCTGCTGGCGGCACGGGGGAACGAAGCATGACCGAGACACGCGTTGGGCTGGGATTCGACCTGCATCGGCTGGTGGAGGGCCGTCCCTGCATCCTCGGCGGCATCACGTTGCCGCACGACAAAGGGCCGCAGGGTCACTCCGACGGCGACGCGGTGCTGCATGCGTTGACCGACGCGTTGCTCGGCGCCGCCGGCCTGGACGACCTGGGCACGCTGTTCCCGGACACCGACGAGCGCTGGAAGGGTGCCGACTCGGCCACGCTGCTCGGCGCGGCGATGGAGCGCTTGCGCGAGGCGCGCTGGACCGTGAACAACGCCGACATCGTCATCGCGACCGAGGGCCCCAAGATCGCCCCCCACCGCGCAGCGATGCGCGCGCGCATGGCGGAATTGATGGGGACCGACGTCGAGCGCGTGAACGTCAAGGGCAAGTCGCTCGAAGGCCTCGGTGCACTCGCGGGTGGCACCGGCGTCGCGGTCCAGGCGATCGTGTCGCTCGAACGGCTCTGACCCGGAACCCCGCAGCCCGCCCGCGTCCATCGCTCGCGGGCCCCGGGCCCGTTCCACGCAGCACTCGCCCGCGCCGGTTGGTCGCGCCGGTTGGTCGCGCCGGTGAATCGGCCGGGCGCGATCAGTTCTGGAACTGCATGCCGTGCAGGCGGGCGTACAGCCCGTCCAGCTCGAGCAGTTCGGCGTGCGTGCCGATCTCGACCAGCTTGCCCTCGTCCAGCACCGCGATGCGATCGGCGTTGCGAATGGTCGAGAGGCGGTGCGCGATGACGATCACGGAATGGCCTTCCATCAGGCGATCGAGGGCTTCCTGGACGACGGCCTCGGACTCGGTGTCGAGCGCGCTGGTGGCCTCGTCCAACAGGATCAACGGCGCGCCGCGCAGGAACGCGCGCGCGATGGTGATGCGTTGACGTTGGCCGCCGGAGAAGCGCGTGCCGGCGTCGTCGACGCTGGTGTCGTAGCCCTCGGGCAGGTCGACGATGAAGTCGTGCACGTTCGCGGCGCGCGCAGCGGCCTCGACCTCGGCCTGGGTCGCGTCGGGCTTGCCGTAGCGGATGTTCTCGCCGACGGTCGCGTGGAACAGGAACGGCACCTGGGTGACCATCGAGAAGTGCGAGGTCCACGAGTCGAGCGAGATCTCGCGCAGGTCGTGACCGTCGACGGTGACGCGACCCTCGGTCGGATCGATGAAGCGCGCGACGAGGTCGACCAAGGTGCTCTTGCCGGAACCGGAGGGTCCGACCAGCGCCAACGTCTCGCCCGGCTTCACGTGCAGGTCGAGGCCATGGATCGCGGCGCGGTCGCCCACGGCGTAACCGAACGTGACGTTCTCGAGGTGGACGCCCGCGCCCAATCCATCGAGCGTCACGGCCGACGCGGACTCGACGATGTCGGGCTTCTCGTCGATCAGTGCCTGCAGGCGATCGCACGCGCCCTGGGCCTGCGCGACGTTGGCGAGGGCGCGCGTCGTCTTCTTGATGCTCGTGTAGGCCTTCGAGATCAGCAGGAAGAACGGCGCCATCTCGGCGGCGCTGGAGTGCGCTCCGCTCTGGATCATCATCCAACCGACGACGCACACGACGACGCCGATGCCGGCGTGCGTGTAGATGATCGTCCACGCGCTGCTGATGGCGGAGACCTTGGCCATCTTCACGGACTCGGTCACGTACTGCTGATTCGTCTCGTCGAACTGCTTCAGCATGCGCTCCTCGGCACGGAACGCCTTGACGGTACGGATGCCGGTGAAGATCTGGGTCAGCACCTGCATCGAGGCGCCGAGCTGGGTGAGGCTCTTGGTGCTGCGCTTGCGCACTTTGCGCAAGAGGATCGCGATCGGGATGATCAGGAGCGGCATGCCGAGCAGCACGAACAGCGTCGCGTAGGGCGAGATGAACAAGCACATCGTCAACGCCATGAACGCCATCAACGGCTCCTGGACGAGCTCGCGCAGCGCGATGTTCACGACCGTCAACGTCTGCAGCACGTCGGAACTGACGCGCGAGATGAGGTCGCCGAACTTGCTCTTGCCGTGGTAGCGCAGGCTGAGCCCCATCAGGTGACGCGCGAGTTGGAGCCGCAACCCCACGACCATGCCGAGCCCGGCTTTCGCCGCGAACACGGTGGCCAGGTACTGCGCAACGCCCGCGACGATCGCCATGGCCGCGATGATCAGCGCGACCTTGAAGAGCGCGGCCAAACGCGCCTCGGAGTCGAGTTGTTCGCTGCCGCCCGTCAGGCTGTCGTTGAACCAGTCGCGCGCGTGGTCGACGAAGGCGAACATGCCGTCCTCGGGCTCGACCGGCTTGGGCGGCAGGAGGTCGCGCATCTGCGTGATCGCATTGGCGACCTCGCCGTCGGCACGGGAGGCGGCGTCCAGTGCGCTCTCGGTCGCGATCAGCTCGTGCACGGCCAAGCGCGTCGCCTCGTCGAAGCCCGGTACGGCCCACGGGGTCGGGATCGCCGACCGCAACGCCTCGATCGAAGCGCCGGCCTCACCGTCCAGACCGGACAGCGCTTCGCCGTCGAGCAACTGGTGGACCTGGGCGGCCTCGCTGGCTTCGAACACCTCGTCGCCTGCGGGGAACAGCAGGTTGAGGGTCGGCTCGAGCAAGAGGTAGCTGCCCTGTTGCAGGAACGCGCTGACGAAGTTCAACGCGAGCACGGCCACAAGCAGTCCGAGGACAGGCTTCGCGTGCGGTCCGAGCAGGCGCCGGAGCTGGGTGACGTTGAGCTTCACGAGTGAGGTTGCGGGGCGAACCCGCGGGGCGCAGATCCTCACCGCACGTCCGGTCAAAGTCCATGAACCCGGTCCGAATCCCCCCAGAACTCCGCCTTCACGCCTCCGCTGGCCGGAGGGTGTCCGGGTCCGTTCGTCCTGGGAACGAACCAGGGACCCCGCAGCTGTGCCGCGGGGTCCCTGGTTCACTCATCGGGCGGACCCGGACACGACGCGAGGAACTCGGCGCAGCGTCTGGGTCGGAACCGGACTACAGCTCGCTGCGGTCCAGGCCCTTGATGTCGGCTTCCTGGAGGAGGCGTTGGCCGAACGCGGTGAATTGCGTGCGCAGGTAGTCCTCCTGGACCAACCCGAACATGCGCTCCTCGCTCAACTGAACGGGCTTCGAGGGCGGCAGCTTCGACTTCACGTAGACGATGTAGTAGCCCTCGGGACCGCGGTACGGGCCGGCCACCTGGCCGCGCTCGAGCTCGAAGAAGATCTTGTCGGTGATCAGGTCACCGGACAGGTAGCGGCTCCAGGCGCTCTCGCCCAGGGCACGGCGCAGGTCGTTGCGCGTCTTCGGTCGACCGTCGAACTTGCCTTTCGACTTCATGCCGATCATCGGGGGCATCTTGCCGGAGACGGGCAGCGGGGCGTCCCAGTAGTCCGACTCGAGCTCGAGCATGTCGTCCCAGAAACGGTCGAAGGGCTGGGCCTCCGGATCGCTGGCGACCAGGTCCATGTGCGCGTCGATGCGCGCGCGCAAGCCGTCGGCCTTCGCCTTGGCCTTCTCCCAGCCGCCTTCGGCCCAGGTGAAGTTCGGGAAGTCGAACGCGGAGCAGAGGATGACTTCGACCTGGAC
>JAJDEX010000117.1 GCA_029259575.1 Planctomycetota bacterium
CGAGACGCAGCAGCGGACGGCACGCCACTCCACGCGAAGAGGGCACCTCCAATGAGATGCCCTCTTCGATCAGGTCGCCTGCGAGAGGCCACCGCAACGTGGTATCGCCTCTAGAACTGAACCTGAAGCACGTTCGAGAAGTTGGCCGAACTGCCCGGGTTCGGGAACGGGCCCACCTGGTCGCGGTACCAGCACTGGAAGAAGTACGTGTCGCCCATGGAGATCAGTTGACCCGCCGGCGAGAAGGGGAGTTCCGACGGCACGTTGAAGCCGTTCTGGCCCGCGCCCATTCCGTTGCCGACGATGCTCACCAGCAAGCCGCTCGAGTCGAATTGCGCCAACGAGTTGAGCTCGGGGTTGGCCTGGTTCGTCGCGACGTTCGGGTTGTAGCGACCGGCCGGCAGGTCCAGGCACAGCGTGCCGTTGAAGATGTTCAGCGAGGCGTTCGCGGTCGAGGACACCATGAAGAAGCCGAACTCGTCGGGCGGGCCACCGCTGCATTCCAGGTGCAGCCCGCTGCCGAACGCATTGCCCAAGGTCGAGCCGGACAGCGTCGCCGCCCCGCCCAAGTAGTGGGGCATCGGCGGGTCGCAGACGATGCTGGTGCTGCTGGGTGCGCAGCCTGCGCCGATGCTGTTGATGTTGAGGACGCCATCACCCGGCACGGTCGTAGCCTGGTACATGCCGATCTGGATCAGGAACTGATCCCCGGCGTTGACGCCAGCGAGGACGACCAAGGACAGGAATCCCGTTCCGTCGTCGTCATCACCCTGATAGCAAACAGCGTTGCAATCCGAACCGAGGTGGATGTTGATCTTGGTGTCGGAGATGCCGGGGGTGCCCTCCGTGTCGATCTGGAAGTCACCGCTGCAAGGCGCGGTCCACGTGAAGAACAGGTCCCCCGCGATCTCCTGCTCGAGTCCGGTCTGCGAGTCGTGCGGGAAGCACGGGTGCACACCATTTGAGGCGATCTCGCCACCGTTGAATCCGGAGGTCGTGGCGATCGTGTTGTTGAACTGGAAGGACCCCAGCCCGACGAGCGGGTCCGGGATGGAGCAGTCGTCGTTCGTGCCCGGTTGCGCTGGCACGGTGATGTCGAGTGTGGAGGGTCCGCCTCCAGCACCGTACGAGCCCGCCTGGATCAGGATCTGCGTGCCCGGAGCGAGGGCCAGCGTGATGCTGCTGCGCAGTCCGCAACTGTCATCGTTGTTGGCCAGGCAGACCGCACTGCAGTCTGACCCTTGCGAGATCTGGAGTTGCGTGTCGTACGTGGCTGTGCAGGTGCTGAACGTCACGGGGGTCGCGAGCGGACCGCTGGTCCAGACCCAGAACACGTCCTCGTTCATCGTCGTCTCGCAGGGCGCTCCACCGAAGTCGAGTCCGGAGGCCGAGTTGATCGAGGTGTCGTACGGGAAGGAGCCCAGACCAGAGATGGCCGTCGGAGCAGCACAGTCGTCGGTCTGCGCCGAAGCCAGGCCAGAGAGCGACACGGTGAGGGCGCCCACGAAGAGGCGCATGGTGTTGGTGTTCATCGAGCGATTCGAAGGGAAGCGTGAGTCCGGGTCCTTTGGCTCGAAGGTGAGCGTCGTGAACCGAGTTCAAGAATGGAGAAGCGTGCGTCGGATTCGCGGCTGCGACCAGCAGGGCTGGGCGGTGCGAATCGTCCTGGTAGTAGAATAGACGAGCGCATCACCAGAACGGTTCCCTGGGAGGCACAAGTCCCCAAGGCGAAACAGGTTGTCTCAAGTCGAGTCCGTGGCGCGCATGCAGCTCGCACGCAGTCGTCTACGCATCGGACCGTTTCGAATGCGGAGGGTGCGCGGTGCGAGCTCTGGGTACGGGCACGGGCACGGACTGGACCCGGGTCCTTCAGGGGAACGGCACCATCGCGACGTTCGAGAAGTTCGCCGAGCTACCCGGGTTGGGCAAGGGCGGGACCTGGTCCCGGAACCAGCATTGGAAGTACCAGGTGGAACCCGAGAGGATCGTCTGGCCGGCCGGCGCGAACGGGAGCTGACCCGGAACGTCGAATCCGCTGCCCGTCGCCGACGTGCCGACGATGTTCTGCAGCACGCCGCTCCCGTCGAAGACGCCCAACGAATTCAAGGAGGGCAGCCCTTGGTTCGTGGCGACCTGGGGGTTGTACCGGCCCTGCGGACTGTCGAGGCACAGCACGCCGTTGAAGATGTTCAAAGTCGTCGTCGAGCTCGACGACACCAGGAAGAAGCCGAACTCGCCCGCAGGACCGTCCGTGCATTCCAGGTGCAGCCCGCTCGGCGTCGCAGCACCGAGGGTCGATGCCGCCAGCGTCGCCGTTCCACCCAGATGGTGAGGGTTCGCCGCGTCGCACAGGAGCACGATGGCCGACGGCGCACACGGCAGGCTGACCCGCGTGATCGAGAACGAGCTGTTGGTCAGGACGCCGTTCCCCCAGGTGCCGACCTGCATCAGGTACGTCGCCCCGGCGTTGGCCGTGAACACGAGTTCTGCGGCGACCGTCCCCGAGCAGAGCCCCGCGTTGGCCCCGGCCAAGCACGTCGCGGAGCAGTCGCTGCCAACGTGAACGTTCAGGACCGAGTCGAAGGCCTGTCCGCAGGTCGTGAACCGATAGCTCCCGGTGCAGGCGGGAGTCCAGGTGTAGAAGAGGTCCTCGTACGGCGCCGCGTTCAAACTGGCCTGGCCACACACGACGCCGTCGCCGCCGACGAAGTCCGAATCCGTGGCATCGAAGCTGGAGTAGGCGAACGTGCCCTCGCCCGCGATCGGCGTCGGCGTGGCGCAATCATCGTTCGACGGCGGAATAGGAGCCACTCCTATATTGAGAGTGCCTGTCACCGTGGCGCCGACCAGGCTCGCGGTGCCGACCTGGATCAGGATCGGATCGCCGGCCAGCAGTCCCGTCGCGACGATGCGCGATTCGAAGTTGCCGCCCCCGTTGTCGTCGTGGGCCAGACACACGGCCGAGCAGGCCGTCCCGCTGTGCAACGCCAGTTCGGTGTCGGCCACCGACCCGATCGTGGTGAACATGTAGTCCCCGTCGGCCGGGACGGTCCACTGGAAGAACACGTCTCCCGCGACGAGACCGGGTGCGGTCGCCGGGCAGGGTCCCATGCCGGCATTGAAGTTCGACGTCGTCGCTGCGAAGTTGCTCCAGACGGTCGTGCCGACCCCCGCGATCGCGGTCGCTGTGGAGCAGTCGTCGTTCGCGGGCGGAGGCGCGGCCACCGAGACGTTGAGGATTCCGATCGCGCTGCTCGTGGGGTCGTCCTCCCAATCCCCCAACTGGATCTGCAGGACGTCGCCCACGTTGATGCCCGTGACCGTCACCGCGCTCTCGCTGAAGGTCGCGCAAGGTCCGATGCTGTTGCTGTCGAGGCACACGGCCCCGCAGCCCGACCCCAGGTGGATGTTCAGGACCGTGTTGTTCTGCGATCCGCAGTTGTCGATGGTGAAGCTGCCGGCAGCCGTCGCGGTCCAGGACCAGAACACGTCGCGCGTGATGAACGTCGTGCTCTCGTTCTGCGCGCAGAGCAACGGATCGCCCCCGTCGAACATCGAGGTGCCGGCCCACGTGCGGTCGTAGGGGAAGGAACCCGTGCCCGCGATCGGGGTGGCCGTCGAACATATGTCGTTGGCCGGCGGCGTGGGCGGCACCCAGAGCCCGATCTCGAGAATGCCCGGGCCCGCGAAACTCGGGAGCCACTCGCCCACTTGGATCAAGTACGTGTCGCCGGCCGAGATCCCGTTCAGGACGATTCGCGCTTCCGGGTCGATCCCCACGCCGTCGTCGTTGTTCGCGGCGCAGGTCGCCGTACAGCCGACACCGGCGTGCATGCTGATCAACGGATTGGCGGTTCCTCCGGCCGTGGCGAAGAAGAAGTCCCCACCGACGGTCGCGGTCCAGTCGAAGAAGGCGTCGACCCTCAGGTCCGTCCCTCCGCTCGTCGCGCACAACACCGGATCGCCACCGTCGAACCCGGAGGTCGTGGCGAACGTCGTGTCGTACGGATACAGACCGCTCCCCGAGATCATCGTCGCGGTCGAACACAGGTCGTTGACCGGCGGCGCGGCCGGCAAGGAGATGTCGACCGAACCGGCACCCGTGGTCCCCGGCGTGAACGCGCCGACTTGAATGAGGTACGTGTCTCCCGCGTTCAGGCCGGCCAGCGCGATCTCGCTGCGTGCGCCACACGAGTTGTCGTCGTTCGCCACACAGATGGCGGAGCAATCCGCTCCGAGCGAGATCTGCAGTTGCGTGTCGTAGGTCGCCGTGCAGAGCGAGAACGTCGTGTCACCAGCCACCGTCGACGTCCACGCGAAGAAGACGTCGATGTTCATCGTTGTCTCGCAAGGCGCTCCGCCGAAGTCCAAACCCGACGCCGTGCTGATCGTCGTGTCGTAGGGGAAGGTCCCCGCACCCAGGATGGCTTGGGGCGCTGCACAACCGTCGGATCCTTGGGCGAGCACGTTGCCGGCCGTTGCGCAAACGAGGGCCCCAGCGACTCCGAGGTGGATCCAGCGGTAGGGCGATGTGAGTGTGATGAGATTCACGTGCGAAGAGTCGTAGGCGGGGGAAGGCTGCGGCTCGAGGGGCCCGCAGCTCGCGCCTCCATCCTGCACCGATCCACTCCAATGCGAAACCTCGCCTTGGCCGCGTGGGCGATGGAACGCGCCCTTCACCCCGTCGGCAACAGCCCGGACACTCCCGGGGGTCCTTCCGCACGCGCTTCGAGACACGCCATGCGGCCCGGTCCTCACTCGATCGTACGGCTCCGCCAGGAGCCTCTTGGAGACTTCAACGGAGTCGAGTGACGGACGCAGTCCTCTCGGCACTCGACTCGGTTGAAGTCTCGGACATGCTCTTGACCGAGCCGCACGAACGAGAGCGGGGGCGCCACCCCGAAGAGTGACGCCCCCGCATGTGCGATCCGGAACGTGGCGGAACCACGCTCCGGAGGCCTAGCCGTTTCCGATCAGGGGAACACGACGTCGATGGCGTTCGAGAAGTTCGCCGAGCTGCCGGGGTTCGGCAGCGGAGCGATCTGGTCGCGGTACCA
>JAJDEX010000118.1 GCA_029259575.1 Planctomycetota bacterium
TGGCAGATGAACGAAGGTTCGATCTGCGGCCTCGGTCAAGCCGCTCCTCTGCCGTTGACCACGGCGCTCCAGCACTTCCCCGAGGAGTTCGCGCAATGAACCCAGCCAACGGACACGCCGGCAAGGTCACTCTCCAGGGCCGCGAACTGCCGTTCGCGGCGGGCGAGACGATCCTGGACGTCGCGAAACGCGCGGGCGTCGACATCCCGACCTTGTGTCACGACCCGCGCCTCGAACCAGCGGGCGCGTGCCGCACGTGCCTGGTCGAGGTCGACGGTTGGCGCCGCATGCCCCCTGCGTGCGCGACGAAGGCCGCCGACGGCATGGTCATCACTTCGGAGAGCCCCAAGGTCGAGCGCCATCGCCAGACGCTGCTCAGCCTGTACCTGACCGACCACCCGACCGATCGCGAGGCGTCCGAGAAGGGCGCGCCCGATCAGCTGCTCGACATGGCCGAGCAGTTCGCGGCGCCGACCGATTGGGGTCGTATGCCGTTGCAGCGCTCCGGCCGCCCGACCGACACGAACCCGTACATCCACTTCGACGAGGACACGTGCATCCTGTGCGCGCGTTGCACGCGTTATTGCGACGAGGTCGAAGGCGTCCAGGCCATCACGCTGGCGAACCGCGGTATCCAGACGACGATCTCGACGGTCGATGCGCTGGGCCTGCTCGACACGACGTGCGAGTTGTGTGGCGGTTGCATCGACGTCTGCCCCACCGGCGCGATGGGCGAGAAGAAGCCTTTGGTGCGCAAGGACAAGCCCGAACGCGAACTCACCAAGGTGCGCTCGACGTGCAACTTCTGCGGCGTCGGCTGCCAGCTCGACCTGAACGTCGACCCGGACGCGCGCGAAGGCCACGGACGCGTCGTCAAGGTCACCAGCCCCGCCCCGGGCTCCACGACCAACGACGGCAACCTGTGCGTCAAGGGCCGTTTCGCCTACGACTTCGTGCATCATGAGGACCGTTTGACGACGCCGCTGGTGCGCGACGCGAACGGCGATCTGCAGGAAGCCACGTGGGACGAGGCACTGGCCGCCGCGGCCTCGGGACTGCAAGGCGTCGTCGACCGCCACGGCAACGACGGCCTGGGCTTCGTGTCCTCGTCCCGCTGCACGATGGAGGAGAACTTCCTGGTACAGAAGCTATCGCGCCAGGTGTTCCGGACGAACAACGTCCATCAGTGTGCGGCGACATGACACGCACCAACTGTGGCCGGTCTGGTCACCATGTTCGGCGCTGGCGCCATGACGAACTCGATCGGTGAGATCCGGGACGCGGACTTCCTGTTCGTGATCGGCTCGAACACCAGCGAGGCGCATCCCATCATCGCGATGGAGATGAAGCGCGCGGTGCGCGACGGTGCGACGATGGTCGTGGCCGATCCGCGCAAGATCTGGATGACCAGCATCGCGAACCGACACTTGCAGATCGCTCCGGGCTCGGACGTCTGGTTGTTGAACGCGATGGCGCACGTGATCATCGAAGAGGGTCTGACGGACCAGGCATTCATCGACGCGCACACCGAGGACTTCGATCAGGTCATCGAAGCCGTGAAGGCCTACACGCCGGAAGCCGCGGAAGAGGTCACCGGCGTGTCCGCCGAAGACATCCGCTGGACCGCGCGCAAGTACGCGACGACCGAGAAGGCGGGCATCTACTACACCCTGGGCATCACCGAGCACACGCACGGCACCGACAACGTCTATGCCTTGGCCAACCTGGTGCTGATGACCGGGCACCTGGGCAAGCCGTCCTCGGGCATGAACCCGTTGCGTGGCCAGAACAACGTGCAGGGCGCGAACGACTCGGGCGCGACGCCGATCTTCTATCCGGGCTACCAGCGCGTGGACGATCCGGTCGCGCAAGCCAAGTTCGAGGAGGCCTGGGGCTGCGAGCTCTCGCCCGATCCGGGCATGAACCTGAACGTGATGATGAAGGCGGTCGGCAAGTCGATCAAAGGCCTGTTCGTCATGGGCGAGGACATCGTGCTCTCGGAGCCGAACGTTTCGCGCCTCGAGGAGGCGATGAACGACCTCGAGTTCGTCGTGCTGCAGGACGCGTTCGTCAACGAGACCTTCCGCTACGCCAACGTCGTCTTCCCGGCTTCGGTGTTCGCCGAGAAGGAAGGCGTGTTCACGAACTCCGAGCGCCGCGTCCAGCGCGTGCGCAAGGCCGTCGATCCCCCGGGACAGGCGCGCGAGGACTGGCAGATCCTGATCCAGCTCGCGAACGCCGCGGGTGCGAACTGGACCTACGCGAGCTCCGCCGAGGTGTACGACGAGCTCGCCTCGTTGGCACCGCAGTACGCCGGCATCAGCCACGCCCGCCTCGACCGCGAAGCCGCCACGGCCGCCGCACGCGGAGCCAAGACCGGTTTGCAGTGGCCGTGTCGCACGGACACCGACGAAGGTGCGGTCTACCTGCATCAAGGCGGCGTGATGCGTGGCAAGGGCCTCTTCCAGCCCGTGGCGTACCGTCCGCCCGTCGAACCGACCGACGAGCAGTACGGTTTGGTGCTGTCCACCGGCCGCACGCTCTACCACTACAACTGCGCCACGCAAACGCGCCGCGAGTCCGGGTCGCACATCAAGCAGCCCGAGGCCTTCGTCGAGATCCACCCTGCCGATGCGCGCACGCGTGGCATCTCGGATCAAGACCAAGTGCGCGTCTTCACGCGTCGCGGCGAGATCCAGGTGCGCGCGATCGTCTCACGCCAAGTACGCCGCGGATCGATCTGGATCCCGCTGCACTTCGGCGAAGCGCGCGCGAACCTGCTGACGACCGACGAGGGCGACCCGATCACCCAAACGGCCAGCTACAAGGTCTGCGCCGCCGACGTGGCCAAGCTCGATTCGGCCACCGCCGACAACGTGTTCCCCGGCTGCCACTACGCAGTGGACGGTCCGGGCGGACACCACGGTTGACGCTCGGGTCCTGCGACACCGGCGTGGAGAACATGCTGCGTGGAGCGCTATCGGTAACGGATTGGCCCCGTTTCAGATGAAGTGACCTTGCTCGACTTGCTCGCCCTTGCTGTAGCCGAGGTTCAACGCGATGCGCTGGATCACGACGACTCGCGTGAAGGCCTGGTGTCCAGGTGCTGCCTCGAAAGCTGTGAATGATCGGGGTGAGCACCACGATCGATCATGCAGTCAGGCGCGCGTACCATGCCCAGCTCAACAGCAAGGTAAGAGCGACCGCGTACCACTTGAGCGGTATGCCAAGGATGGTGTGGGGATCCGCGCCACCCTGGCCCGAGGCTTCCCCATCGGAAGTGGAACTGGGCAAGAACGCCGCGATCAGGATGAAGGCCACGAAAGCGCTACGGACGATCAGAAGCCAGATATGTTCCGGATTCGTGATCGCGGGGCCGGGAAACACGCCGCGCTTTACGGACAAGACGCCGGCGAGCAACAGCAGCACAACCAGGATCCACTGACCACGTCCCCGGGCCAAGAACCCCACCTTGATATTCATTGTCATGCGTCTATCCTCCAGGCAGGCGATGAATGTCCATTGGTGTCATCCAGGAAGGTATCGATTCGATTCGATATTCCTGTGAACCAGACTACAAGTGCTGGAACATGAAGAGGACACCAACCGAGATCATGAACCAGCCCAGGAAGCTGACGGGCACGGTCATGACGTAGCGATCGGGTCGAACCACGACACGCTCCCCTGTGTGTGGGTCCTTCAGGTGAAGCGTCGTATTCGACGGCCACCGGGTGACGACGAGGGCCACGATTCCGATCAGAACGAACAAGAGGCTTTGAACCACGTTCTCCTCGGGAATCCAGGTTGTCCAAACGAACCGCAGAATGGGAGCGATCACGATCGCGCTGAGCAACCACCATCCCCAGAAGAAGCCCTGGTCGGAGTCTCGCGTGGTCATGCGGGTGCCTCCGAAAGGAGTGAAGTGAGTATCAAGGATCCCAGCCCACCTTGGATCACCGCCCATATCGGTAGCCCGAGCCACAGGTACTCGTGACCACGAACCAAAACGAAATCGAGGCCGGTCTTCGCGTCGACGAGGTGACGAGGTCGTTGGCCTCGAACGTTGAAGTGAGCAATCGCCGTCGTCAGCCCTGCGAATACGAGCCCGAGACCGATGACCGCCGGGGGCTCCTGGAACGACTCGGCCACTCCGACCTGTTGGGTCGCGAAGGCGAGGAAGAACACCCATGCGTAGGAGCCGATCGGGACGACCCAGCCCACGCCACGTCGGACGAGCCAGCGATCGGGAGGGACTTCAAGGACACCCTGATTCGTCCGGACCTCCACCGTCATGACTCGAGCTTGCCCGCCGCCTTCTCGACCGCGGCGACCAACGCGCCGGATGCGACGAGTTCCGTCGAGGCTTCGAGGTCGGGGTGCAGGAAGCGGTCGCCCTTCAGCGGCTTCATCACCGTGCGCAGAACACGGTGGGCGGCGTCCGCGCCCTTGCCGGCTTTCAACTGAAGGTTGAACTCGCGCGCTTGGCCCGCGCAAGCGAGCTCGATGCCCAGCACGTGCTCGGTGTTGTCCAGGATCGTGCGCGCCTTGCGAACGGCGGTGATGCCCATGGAGACGTGATCCTCCTGGTTCGCGCTGGTTGGGATCGTGTCGACCGAGGCCGGGTGCGCGAGCACCTTGTTCTCGGACGCGAGCGCCGCGGCCGCGTACTGCGTGATCATCATCCCGGAGTTCAAGCCGGGCTTGGGCGTCAGGAACGCGGGCAGGCCGGACAGGTCCGGGTTCACCAGTTGTTCGATGCGGCGCTCGCTGACGTTCGCCAGCGTGCAGACCGACATGCCGAGGTAGTCCTGGATCATCGACAGCGGCTGGCCGTGGAACAAGCCCGCGCTGTAGACCTCGTTCGTCTCGGGATCGACGATCGGGTTGTCGGTGACGGCGGCGAGTTCGTCCTCGAAGACGTCCGTCACGTGCTGCAGTGCCGTCTTGTAGGCGCCGTGGATCTGGGGCACGCATCGGATCGAGTACGGATCCTGCACGCGATCACAACTGGCGTGGCTGGTCACGACCTTCGAGCCTTTGAGACAGCGCGTCACGTTGGCGGCGGTGCGGCGTTGACCTTCCGAGCGCTTCAACTCGGCCAGGCGCGCGCGGAACGGCTTGGGCGACCCGAACATGGCCTCGAGCGTCAACGCCGTGATGGCGTCGGCGGCCTTCGACAGGTTCTGGGCGCGCAAGAGGTTCGCGACACCGACCGCTTTCATGATCTCGGTGCCGTTGATGAGCGCGAGACCTTCCTTGGCTTCGAGCACGACGGCGTCCAGACCGAGCGCCTTCAGGCCGGCCTTGGCGGTCTTGCGTTTGCCGTCCAGGATCACGTGCCCCATGCCCATGTACGCGGCGGCCATGTGCGACAAGGGCGCCAGGTCTCCGCTGGCGCCGACCGAACCCTGCTGGGGCACGACCGGCACGAAGTCGGCGTTGAACAACGCGACGAGTTGGCGGATCAAGGCGATGCGCACACCGGACACGCCGCGCAACAAGCTGTTCAAGCGCAGCACCTGGGCCAACCGCACTTCGTGAACGGGCATCGGGTCGCCGGTGCCGACGCAATGGCTCGCCACCAGATTGGCCTGCAATTGGGACAGGTCCTCGCGCGCGACGGCCTTGTTCTTCAGCTTGCCGAAGCCGGTGGTCAGGCCGTACACGACCTCGCCCGCTGCGACCGCGCGCTCGACCATGTCGCGCGAGGCTTGCAGCCCGCGCAAGGCGTCGGGCGTCACGCGCAGCTTCACGCGCTCCCCGCGGGCCAGGGGTGCGAGGTCGGTCAGGGCGAGGGATTGTCCGTCGAGGGTCAGGGTCTTCACGCCAGGGATTCTAACGGGGACCTCGATCCCGCTGCGGGGTTCGATCGACCCAGGTCGGTGGCTGGGAACTCCCCTCCCCGGTAGTCTCCCACCTCGCGCCCCAGGCCCGCCCCATGCAAGATCCGACCCCGCCCGCCACGCCGCCCCGTTCCGAGGCGGCCACCGAGGACGCCCCGCAACCGAGGCGTGGCCGGTGGCGCTGGATGCGCAGGCTGTTGGTGACGTCGGTGATCACGCTTCTGTTGGCGGAGGGCGGCCTGCGCATCGTGCTCTTCCACCCGGTCGGGCCGATCGACGACTGGGCTTCCGGCCTGCGCGAGGCTTCGCTGTATGCGCATCCGCGCACGCCCCTGTACTGGGAACTGCGGGCGCGGTTGAAGCCGGCGAACCAACGCAAACCTCCCTTGGCTCCCCACGACGGCCTCGGTTGGATCTCGCCGGGGCAGGACCCCGTGACCTTGAGCCACCCCGAGGTCGACCAGGTCGCGGACCGCCAATTGGTCGTTCTGTACGGCGATTCCTTCGCCAAGTGCGCGGGAGCCCGCGAGCGGTGCTGGCAGCATCTCTTGGACGAGTCCGAACTGGGCGCGACGCACGCGATGCTCAACTACGGCGTCGGCGGCTACGGCCTGGATCAGTCCGTCATGATGCTCGCGTCGACGATCGAGGCGCACGTCGAAGCCAAGCCGCTCGTGCTGCTGGGAATACTGGTCGATGACGATCTGGACCGGTGTGCGCTCCGCATTCGCGGCTGGCCGAAGCCGTCGTTCACCCCCAAGGGGACGGACGCGTTGCAGGCCCACGGTGCGTCGCCCTTGGACATCGACGAGTGGATCGCAGCCCACCCTCTGCCGCAGACGTGGTGGTCGTGGCGGCTGCTCGTCCGCGAGTCGGGCCTCTTCACGCGCGAGGACAAGGAGCAGCTCGACTCGATCGCCGAGATGGAGCAGTCGATGCGCACGGTCTGCGCTCGCTTGCTACGCCGCGCGAAGACCGAGACGGAGTTCCGAGGACTCGAACTGGCCGTCGTGCTCTTCCACGGCCAGCGATTGCTGGAGCTCGAAGATCCGACCACGAACTGGCGCGAGGCCTTCCTGCGCGAGCATCTGACGCGCGAAGGCATCCCCTGGGTCTCGTCCTACTCGACGCTACACGCCGACATGCAGGCGACGGGCCGCGAGTTGCCGCAGTACTTCCTGGCCAAGGGCATGGGCCGCGGACACTACGACGCCGAAGGCAACGAAGCCGTGTTCCCCGCGATCCTGGATGCGATCGCGGGTCGTTACGAAGGCGACTAGGGAAACGTCCCGACGAGGACGTTCGAGAAGTTCGCCGTGGATCCCGGGTTCGGAAGCGGTGCGATCTGGTCGCGATACCAGAGCTGGATGCACCACGTGTCCCCGGGCTGGATCACCTGCCCGGCCGGTGCGAATGGCAGCTCTCGCGGAAGGTCGAACCCGAGTCCCGTGGTGGAGGTGCCCGCCAGGTTCTCGAGTACGCCCGCCGCATTGAAGCGTCCAAGGGAGTTGAGCTGTGGGAGCCCTTGGTTGTTCGCCACCAGGCCCGAATACCTGCCGATGGATCCATCCAGACAGAGGACTCCATTGAAGGCTGCCACATTGGCGTTGGCCGTCGCCGCAACGATGAAGAACCCGAACTCGTCCGGAGGACCTCCGGTCGCCTCGACGTGCAACACGTCCAGCGCGAAACTCGACGCAGCCAGTGTTACCGACGAACCCAGGTAGTGAGGGCTTGCGGGATCGCACACGAGCGTGAGGATTCCGTCGGTACACACGCCTTCCAAGCGTTCGACCACGAGCAGTCCATCCCCACTCGACAAGAAGTCCTCACCTCCGACCTGAATCAGGTAAGGAGTCCCCGCAACTGCAGCAAACACCAATTCGGAACTCATGGACATCGGGGGGGCGTTCGCGCACGTCGAGGACACCAGACTGCTGGCCCCCAGGCACGTTGCCGAGCATCCCGTTCCTGCGTGCACGTTGAGGCGCGGAACGAAACTGGACTGCGTGCAACCGACCACGAGGTACGTACCGCTGCACTCCGGCGTCCATTGATAGAACACGTCGTTGTAGACCAGGCCGCAACTGGTGGACGATCCGTTGAAGGAGGACGTCGTTGCGCTGAGCGTGGAAACGGAAAGGCTGACCTCTCCGGTGATCACGGTTGCGGACAAGCAATCGTTGTGAACCGGAGGCAGGGAATACGTCCCGACCGACAACTGCCCCAGGGTCACCACGTCCGGTCCAGCAACCTGAGTGCCTACCTGAAACACGTACGGGTCTCCGGCGGTCACGGAAGTGAGGAGGATCTGTGACGAGCTCTGCGGGTCGTTGTTGAAGTCGAAGTCCACGCAGGTCGCACTGCAGTCCGTTCCTGCATGAACCTGCAAGTGGGTCAAGCCGTCGCTGCCGACCGTGTCGACGATGAAATCGCCGCTGGACGGGGCCGTCCATGCGTAGAAGAGATCGTTCTGAACCTGGAGGGCCGGAGATGAAGGGCAGGGTGCTCCGCCGGTGAAGCCCGAGGTCATGGCCAGTTCGTTGCTCCACTGAATCGTACCCATGGGGGGCATCGCCGCGGGAAACGCACACGTGTCGTTGGAAGGCGGCGGCGTGATCAAGGTCACGTCCAAACTCACGACCCCAGGTGTGTAGAAAGGTGCACCCTGGCCCAACTGGATCAGGAATTCACTTCCGGCCATTCCGCCGGTGACCTCGATCTCGGCAGAGAAGAAGAACGAAGGGGAGTCCTCGCTCGAGGCCAGGCATGTCGCGGAACAATCGGATCCGGAGTGGATCGACATGACCGTATCGACGTTGACCTCCGAAGCGAAGAACCGGAAGACACCGTTCGAGGGTGCTGCCCAGACGAAGAAGGTGTCGTACACGGGAGGCCCGCCCGAGGATCCCATGTGCCAATCGAATGCCAGACGACAAGCTGGGGAGCCTCCATCGAACCCGGACGTCGACGCGAAGGTCCGATCTAGATTGAACGTCCCAACCCCATTGATCGGCAGCGGTGTGTTGCAATCGTCATTCGGTGCCGGCGAGGGGAACCGCGTGATGTCGATCCATCCTAGACCCGAGTGAAAGGTGTAGCCTGCAGACCAGCGTCCTGCCTGAATGAGATAGGTGTCACCCGTGGTGACGTTCGGCAACCGACTGTAGCCGTGCTCGGCGTCGAAGCAGGTTCCCAGGTGGAACGAATCCAAACATGTGGCGCTGCAGTCGTTGCCGGAGTGCAGGGACAATGAAGTGAGATTGGCGTCAGCGCAGGTCGCGAACTCGTACGTCCCGCTCGCGGTCGCGGTCCAGGCGAGGAAGACATCGTGCTGCAGGTCGTCGACACAGGGAAGGCCCGCCCCACCCTCGAATCCAGAACTTGTGGCGAAGGAGCGATCGAACGGGAACGTCCCCTCCCCCGATATCACGGTGGGTGTGGCGCACGTGTTGTTGACCGGCGGAGCTGATGATGCCGAAATGAACAGGTTGGCGCTGATCCCGAAACCACCACCACCGGCAGGATCGCCGATCCGAACGAGGATTTGGTGACCAGCGGACAGAAGCCCTGTGGACACTTCGGTCCCCCCATCGAAGTAGCACATCGAGACGGTCGACGATTCGATGCAGGTCGCGGAGCAATCTCCGCCATCGTAGATCGTGATCATCACCAGGTCGAGATCTGCGCACGTGCTGAACGTGAAGTACCCATTCGTCGGCGCTGCCCACTCGAAGAAGATGTCTTGCCCCATCGGTGTACAGGTGCCTGAGGTGAATCCGGACTCCGTCAGGCCACTCGTGGAATACGGAAACGAACCGAGCCCGGCGATCGGCGTCGCTGTGGAGCAATCGTCTTGAGCCAACGCTATCGGCGACAAGAGGATCAGGCAGATCAGGGCCGTGAGTTTGCGAGATTGATTCATCTGCACCGGGTTGTTGGCACGCGAACACGCGCGGGTTCATGGACGATTCCAAAGGGCTCTTCCGAACCCTCATCACCACCATAGCAGGCAATCCAAGAATCGAGGACAAACGCCGTTCCAGCAACCCACCGGGTGAGGGAGCTATCCACGGTGCCCGGGGAAGCTCTTCTGCACAGATCCCTATCTGCGATCCCGCCGCGGCCAAATCGGCCACGACCTCTCAATCCAACGTCGCGCCCAGGACGTTCGAGAAGTTCGCGCTGGGTCCGCCTCCAGCCGTCTTGTCCCGGTACCAGCACTGCAGATAGATCGTATCGCCCGGCACGAGCGAACCCGGTCCAAGGGGCGTGGGCAATCGCGACGGAAGATCGAATCCCGTCCCTGTCGTGGACGAACCTGTGAGGTTCAACAGGATGCCGCTGTCGTCGAAGATGCCGATCGAGTTCAACTCGGGCAGACCCATGTTGTTCGCGACGGTCGCGCTGTAACGACCGATGGGGTTGGCCAAGCACAGGAAGCCCTCGAACACCGGCAGCGCACTTCCGACGCCGAACGAACCCAACAGGAATCCGAACTCGCCCGAGGGTCCGTTGATCGCTTCGAGGTGCAGCCCCGCGCCGACATTGCCGCCCACCGTGCTCTCGTTCAACGTCACCGAACCGCCTTGATAGTGGGCTTCGGGCGACGTGCAGACCATGTTGTTCGCGTGACCTGGGGACGAGATCGACAGTCGGCAGTCGCCGACCAGGTCGCCGATCTGGATCAAGAACGGATCGCCGGCTTGCACGCCGACCAGGTCGACCTGGGGCCACAACGACGGGAACAGGTCGCTGTCCAAGCAGATCGCGTCGCAATCGGTGCCCTGGTACACAGCCAGGCTGAATCCGAAGAAGGACGTGCGGATCGAGAAGTCGCCGCTGTGCGGAGCGGTCCACGTGAAGAACACGTCGGTCGTCATCCCGGCCGGAGGAACGCCGTTGACGCAACCACCGATGGCTCCCCCGAAGTTCGAGTCGGAAGCGCGCGAGTTGTCGAAGGCGCCGATGTTGCCGAGACCCGCGATCGGCATCGGCCGTGAGCAATCGTCGTTGGCCTGCTTGTCCGCCTCGCGAATGATGACCTCGGCGGCGCCAACATCCCCCACGACCCGAATGGGCGGCAACGGGAAAGGCTGCACGATCGTCTCGGTCAGTCGGTTCCGCACCTGGATCACGACGGCGGTGCCGGCCGACAAGCCTTGCAGCGTTTGACGGAAGCACGCGCCTGTGGAACAGCCAGCGAACGTCGGCTCACCGATGCAGAACGCCGAACATCCGGATCCGACGTAGACGCGCATGGTGAAGTCGAACCCCATGGTGTTCAACGTGATGACGTAATCGCCATCCGCCGGCGCCACCCATTCCAGGTAACCGACGTCGTCGCTCGGCGGGACTTCGCACGCCGTCCCGACCGCGTTCGGGTAGTCGGACGGGCCCTGACCGCCGATGTAGATCGCCGTCGTTCCGAGAGCGTTGACCGCTTCGGGAACCGTACAGTCGGGCGCCTGCGCGAAGGTTTGCGAGGCGAGAAGAATCGCCGTAGCGATCGAGCTGCTGAGATACCGCATGCCACTTCCTCGGTGGGGACGAACCTCCATCCTAGGACCGTTCGACGGAATTCAGCGATGGACGCCGTGTGGATTCCGCGCGAGGTCCGAGCGACCGGCCTTGGGACGCGCAGGGAGGTAGAACGCTCCGTCTCGCCGCTCCCTCGACTTCGACCCGTGCGATAGCAGTTCGCATTCGGTCCTCGCGCGGAGCGCCAGACCATGAAGCGATCACGTGCCTTCGATCGCCGCCTTGGGCAACCGACCGATCACTTCGACGACCTTGCCGTCGACGACCGGGACCTGCTGATTCTCAATGACCCGAGAACCGCGCCAGTTGGCGTGGATGCGCCACAGACCTTCCTCGAGTCCATCGAGGATCAACTCGTCGCTGGCTTCCAGCAGCAACGGTTCGCCGGGCATACCGTTGCGCCGCACTTCGACGGACAGGCCCTGCCAGCGTTCGTCCAAGCGCACGTGAATGCTGCCGGCCTTGTTCTCGATCTCTTGCAGCTCGATGTTGAGGTCCGCGTCCCCGACCTTCACGACCGCATTCCCCACCCACGATCCGTCCGGACTGCGCGCGGACAGGTAGCGCACCTCGCCGGGTTCCCCGTAACCCGTCAACGTGAAGTGACCGTGCCCGTTGGCGCGCGTCGTCTGCAGCGCTTCGGCCACGTGCGGCAGGATCGCCTGCTCCGCGAACCGCGGATTGCGACCCAACGACTTGGTCGTGGCGTTCCCCAGATCCGGGGCCTGCAACTCGACGAGAGCGCCCGCGACGGGGTTGCCTTCGCGCATGACCATGCCTTCGATGGTCGGCCCGGGACCGAGTTTGATCTCGAGCAAGTTCTTGCGTGTAGGTTCGACACGCACGCTCTGCTGCTTGGGGATCGCGATGGCACCGCTGTGGTACGCGATGGCGGTGAACGTCCCCTGGCGCAGCCCCTTCACCTCGACCTGACTGCCGGGTTGGACCATCACGGGGCTCACCATTTCCCAGGGGAAGTCGCGTTGCTCGGAGCCGCCGGCCGGGAAGAGGTGGACCTCGACCTCCTGGAACACGCCGAGCGCGCCGGGCACCGCCACGGTCAACGAGGCCTCGGGTTCGAGCCGGTACTTCAGGTAGTCCGCGGTCACCACGCCCTGGCGTTCCTGACTGATCGAGTCGCGGTGCAGCGCGTAGCCGGGCGCCTCGACAACGACGACGATGTGCTGGCCGCTGGCGATCTTGGGCAGGTGGAAGATGCCCTTGTCGTTCGAGTACGCGACGTTCCCGTCGACGGTCACCTTGGCGCCCGAGATCGGCTCGTTGGTCTTGTCCAGGATCGTCCCGTACAACGTGGCGGGACCGGCGAACGTGATGTTCAGGACCTGCGTGGACAGCGCTCGCAAGAGCACATCGCGTCGCGCGCGCAGTCCCTTGGGCGTGCGGACCTCGACGACGGCCAGTCCCGGGTACAGGTCGTTCATGCCGAACTCACCGTCCCCGTTGCACACCAACGACCGGCCGGCATTGGGCCCGTGCAGGAACTCGATCGTGGCGGCGCAGGGTTCGGCCGTGTTGTCCGCGATCCGGCCCTTGAGTCGAGCGGTGGCGCCGCTGCCCTTGGGCAAGGTGTCGGGCGCCTCAGGAACGTTGCCCGCGGACACGAGGGTCAGGTCGATCTCGAGCGGGAACTGGACCGTCGTGCCCGACACGGTCGGATGACCCTGGTCGCGACTCCCCGGATCCGCGAGCACGTCCCCTTCCGTGGTCAACGGCTTGGGTTCGTCCTCGGGCACCTGCAGGTTCCGGTTCGGAGCCAGCCCTTCGCTCGAGATCTTCGGATCGCGATCGACCGGGTCCGTGCCCATCAGGAACCACATCCCGACCATCAGGACGGGTAGGACCAGCAACAGAGCTTTGGGCGGCGAGGAACGCATCAGGCGCGGACGGATCGTGCGCGGGACCTATCCTGCCCGCAGGGGAAATCGTGAACAGTCCGCAAGCGGGATTTGTAGGGCAAAGGAGTCGCGCGCACAATGCGCGGAATGGCACACGGTCCCGTTCCCAACTGCTCACCGATTCCGAGGACCGTCCAGGGCGCCCTCGCGTGGGTGGCGATCACCCTGGGGACGCTCGGCCTGAGCGGTTGTTCCGAGGAACCGGATTCGAGTTCGCAGGGATCGAGTGCGGATGCATCCCTAGTCGCGGACCCGCGCGTGGACACCGATTCTTGGTCGATCCTGCAGCTCGCGGCTCGCATCGAGATCCCGACCGCCGGCCGGACCGAGGGCCTCACGACCTTCGACATGGACCAGGACGGGGCGCACGAACTCCTCACCGTCGTTCGCCTCCAGGGCGCAGACGCGGGCGCCTTACAGATCTTCGACGACGTCTTGAGCCCTGGACGCAGCGTGGCGCTCCCCGGCTACCCGATCGGGCCCGTGGTCTGGGACGACGGGGACGGCCCGCGCGTCGCGGTCGCATCGCGCAGCACGAACGAGGTGCTCGTGTTCGATCCGCGCGAACCGATCCGTGAGGTCGCACGCCACACCCTGCCTGCGCGCCCGCTGTCGATCGGCGTCGGTGCCTTGCGCGGCATCGGGCGCTCGACCGTCGTCGTCGCAACCGCTGGCGATTCCCTGGTCACGATCGACGGCGAGCGTATGAGTACGCACCCGCTTCCGGACGGACTGCCCACGTTCGTACGCGTCGAACCGTCCATGGTGATCGTCGGCAGCCAGGCGGACTTCATCGTGCGCCGATTCTTCGTCGACGGCGAGGACCTGGCGCCCCAGGAATCGGAACCCGTCGGCGCCATCCCGCGAGGTTGGTTCAGCACGCCGCTGGGCGAGTTCCTGGTCGCGGGTGACGATCAGCTGATGAAGCGCGCCGCCGAGGGTTGGGTCACGACCGGCAACGCGGGCGGCGTTCCGCTCGACGTTCGTTCCCTCGGAGGTCAACGACTCGTGACGCTCTCGTTCGTCGACCTCGCCCTGCGCGTCTGGCGCGACGGCGAGGTCCACCAACGCATCGACACCGGCCAGGATCCCTGGGCGTTCACGATCGGCGACGTGAACGGGGACGACGTGCTCGACCTCGCCGTCGCGAACCGCGCGTTGCATCGCATCAGTGTCATCTTGGGTGATGGCCAGGGCGGTTGGCGTTCGGGGCATTCGGTTCCTGCTGGGGAAGGTCCCAAGGCACTGGCGGCCGGCGACGTCAACGGCGACGGCCACATCGATGTCGTGGCGACGAACGTGCTGGACGGGACGCTCGGGATCCACCTCGGTGATGGGCGCGGCGGCCTTGCACCGGCCACGCTCCACCGTGTGAATGCGGGCGCCACCGGCGTCATCGTGCGTATCGACAAGGGCACCGCGACGATCACCTGGAGCTCGGATCCGGGCACGGGTGAGGGAGGCGAATGGTCCAACGCGACATGGACCGGCGACGGGCCCGAATGGGACCAAGCCACACGGCACGTCAAGCCCGGCGCGATCGCGGACATGATCACGGGGAGCGACGGGACGACGCTGTTCCAGTCCTTGCCCGAGGGCAACGTCGTGGTCGAGATCCCCCAGAACATGATGGAGACTCAGGCCCTCGACTTCACAGGGCATCCTGGACCGCTCGACGAACGCCTCGAGGACGACCACTCGCGACTGTTGGTCGGGGTCGAAGATCCGGAGGGTGCGCATCGCGTCGAGGTGTGGCAGCGGGTCGGGCAAGAGCGCGTTCGTGTCGCGGACATCCGACTCGAATCCCCCGCGGTCGACGTCGCGCTGGCCAACTTGGATCAGGACGAGGCGCTCGAGATCCTGACCCTGCATCGCGGCGCAACCGACAACTCGCCCGGCGTCGTGCGCGTGTTCGACAAGGCTGGCGGCACGTACGTCGAGTCCGCGACCCTCGCGACCGGCCTGCGCCCGTTCGCGTTCGACGTCGGCGACGTCGACGGCGACGGCTTCGACGACCTGGTCGTCAGCGCGCAGAACAGTCACCACCTGAACTTCTGGACCGCCCGCGACGGCGTGCTGCAGCCACAACCCGACCTGGGTTGCGGTCGCGGCCCGTTGGGCGTGTTGCTGGTCGACCTCGACGGCGACGGCCGCTGCGAGATCATCTCGGCCAACAACTTCTCGAACGACCTGACCGTGATCGAGTGAGTACGGTGCCAGGCACTGTTCAGTACGGGGATCTTGCAGAACGGGTCGGGGTGGATGGATCTGCACAGCCGAGGCCCCCGAAGGTGCCACGGCTGTGCAGATCCATCCACCCCGACCCGTTCTGCAAG
>JAJDEX010000119.1 GCA_029259575.1 Planctomycetota bacterium
GCTGCTCGACGCGCCCGTCAACGGCGCTGGTCAGCAGCCCGGCAGCCTGCTGCTCGTCGGAGGACCCTCCGCCGCGGGACTGTTCCCGGCGGATCCGAGCACGCTGCACTGGGAGCACGAACTGATCGAGAAGGACGGCTCGATCGAAGGCGTCGTCTTCACGCTGGCGGGGTCGAACGGCCTGACGCTGACCAAGACGATCCAGCGCTCGACCGAGCACCATGAACTGCTGGTCGACCTGACCCTCGCGAACACCGGCGACACGGTCGTCGGGCGCGAGAGCACGTTCATCTTCTCGCCTGCCATCGGTGTGCCGAAGTCCTCCGAGGACAAGTGGTACCTCGAGCCGACCGCACGCAAGGGCGTGTTCGACGGCGGCGAGATCGACATCGAGAATGAAGAGGTCAACGCGACCGCCCCCCGCGACGACCGCGTCGGCGGATTTCCGAACGGCGACGGCGCGGCCTTCGTCGGCGTCGACAACAAGTACTTCGCGGTGCTGTTGCGCGCCGCGGACGATGCGACCGCTGCGACGTTCCGCAGCACGCGCTGGGCGCGCGTCTGGGACACGGGTTGGGTCAACGAACACCCCGACCGCTCGTCCGAGGGCTTCCAGCACGTCGTGACGCAGCAGGAACTCGCGCTGCGCATCCCGAAAGCTGGTGATAGGTCCACGTACCGCTTCAAGCTGTACGCCGGTCCCAAGGAGAGGTCCGAGATGGCCGCCGCCGACGAGCACCTCGTCGCGCTCCTGAAGAGCGACCTGGGCTTCTTCGACGGCATCGGTTCGGTGCTGCTGACGATCCTGCGCTTCTTCGAAGGCATCATCGGCAACTGGGGCGTGGCGATCATCCTCTTGACGCTGTGCGTGCGACTGACCTTGTTCCCGATGAACCGTCGTTCGCAGACCGCGATGGCGCGCCACGCGACCAAGATGAAGCGCGTGCAGCCCAAGCTGAACGAGATCAAGGAGAAGCACGCGAACAACCCCCAGAAGCTGCGCCAGGAGCAAGCGCGCATCATGCAGGAGGAGGGCGCGTTCCCGCCGCTCGGCGGATGCCTGCCGATGTTCCTGCAGATCCCCGTGTTCTTCGGTCTGTACCAAGCCCTGCGCGTCGCGTTCGACCTGCGCCAGGCGAGCTTCCTGTGGGTCGAGGACCTCTCGATGCCCGACCGTCTGCTGGAGACCGGCTGGGACATGTCGCTGCCGATGGTCGGCTCGATCGCCTACGTGAACGTCCTGCCGCCGTTGATGGTGTTCCTGTGGATCCTGCAGCAGAAGCTGATGCCGAAGCCGACGGACGAGCAGGCGATCAAGATGCAGAAGATGATGATGTGGATGCCGATCCTGTTCGGCTTCTTCCTCTACAACTACGCCGCCGGCCTGTCGCTCTACATGATCACGTCGTCCCTCTTCGGCATCATGGAGTACACCGTGATCCGCAAGATCTGGCCGATCGACGACTCCGAGAAACCGCGCAAGCAAGGCAAGTTCATGAAGCGTCTGATGGACCTTCAAGAGCAAGCGCAACAGGCCGAGAAGCAGAAGCAGGCCCAGCGTGCCAACAAGGGTGGCGGCAAGAGCGGTGGCAAGGTCAAGAAGCGCTAGCCGACCATCATGAGTGCGAGCACCATCTGCGCCTTGGCTTCCCCTCCGGGGGTCGGGGTGCGAGCGGTGCTGCGGGTCTCGGGTCCGCGTGCCGCTGAGCTCGTCCGCAACGCGTGCCGGGTGAACGGCGCGCCGCCCGCGCTGGGGCAGCGCGCCGCGTTCGAAGGGATCTTCGACGACGGCGTCGGCGAGCAACCGGTGCTCGTGCTGTGGATGCCGGGTCCGCGCTCGTTCACGCGCGAGGACGTTGCGGAATTCCACCTGCCGGGCAATCCGCACCTGGTCGCGGTCGCCCAGGAACGCCTGCTGGAGCTGGGTGCCGAGCCGGCAGCGCGCGGGGAATTCACACGTCGCGCCTTCCTGAACGGTCGTTTGGATCTGTCACGGGCCGAGGGCGTTCTGGCGCTCGTGCAGGCCGAGGACGAGGCGGAGCGGCGCGCCGCCACCGCGCTGTTGCTCGGCGGACTGGAAGGTCGCATCGAGGCCCTTCGCGCCCAGCTCGAGGACCTGCGCGCGCTGTGCGAAGCCAGCCTCGATTTCGACCAGGACGACGCGGGTCACGTCCACCTCGAACATCTGATCGAACGCCTCGACCTCGCGGCCACCTCGCTCGACGAAGCGCGCGCCTGGGAGTACGGGCGCGAGGCCATCGCCGGCCTGCCGCGCATCGTGTTGATCGGCGCGCCCAACGCGGGCAAGAGCACGCTCTACAACCGCCTGACCGCAGCCCGCGCCGATGCGATCCCCGCCATCGTGGATGCCGGCGCAGGCTCGACCCGCGACGCCCTCGAATCCACGTGGCTCGTCCACGGGCAGCCTTGCGCACTGCGCGACACGGCGGGCCTGGATCCGACGGCGATCCGTGGGGACGCGGATCAGGCCGCCCAACAGCGCACCCAGGACGAACTCGCCGCAGCGGACCTCGTGCTCTGGCTGGTCGATGCGAGTCGGGGCTCGTCGCCTCTCCCGACCGACCGCGAGCCCTGTCTGGTCTGGTCCCAGATCGACCGGGTGGGGGCGGAATCCGAACCGCCCGAGGCCGTGCGCGCGGGGGTCACGGACTGGGTCGCGGTGTCCGCGGAGTCCGGGGCCGGTCTCGCGGACCTCGAAGGCCTCGTCGCGCGCCGCCTGGGAATCCGTTCCGGCTCCGAGGGGGTGGCGAGTCCCACCCGCGAGCTGAACGCTCGCCACCACCGCGCGCTGGCCGAGGCCCACGCGGCCCTCGCGGTGGCGCGCCAGGACCTGGTCGGCGGCGCGCCCCTGGACCTGGTCGCCGAAGCCCTGCGCGCCACCACCCAGTCCCTGGACGCCATCACGGGACGCACCAGCGCCGAGGACCTGCTCGACCGCATCTTCGCGCGATTCTGTCTCGGGAAGTGACGGACCCCGGCCTGGGGCACGTGGGGGAGACCCCCCGCGCATATCGTGGGAAAGGGGCCCCGGGACTGGTTGACACACAAGATGTGGAGTGGTGTCCTGGCCCGGCCGAGCATCGGTTCCCCCCTGCCGATCCGCTCCCTCGACGCCCCTTTTGGCCCCCCTGATAGGCCCCCTTGAAGTGCCCCCGCTGCGGAGAAGACGACGACCGCGTAGTCGACTCACGGACGTCCGCCCAGGCGACCGTGATCCGGCGTCGGCGTGAGTGCTTGGGCT
>JAJDEX010000120.1 GCA_029259575.1 Planctomycetota bacterium
CGACCTGCCCGCCGAGGCCGCCGTCAAGATGGCCTATACCGACCTCGTCGATCGCTACGACGAAGCCGAGGGTGGCTGGGGCATGCGCGACTTCACCGACAAGGAGAAGCTCTGGGTCCATCCCAAGTTTCCCGTCCCGCACAACATCCGCTTCCTCCTGCGATACCACGCGCGAACAGGCGATCCGAAGGCGCTGGAGATGGCGGAGACGACGCTGAAGCGCATGGCGCGTGGAGGCATGCGTGACCTCTTGAGCGGTGGGTTCCACCGTTACGCGACGGACCAGTACTGGCGTCACCCGCACTGGGAGAAGCTGCTGCGCGATCAGGCCGGCATGGCGCTCGCCTACATCGAGGGCTATCAAGTCACCGGCGAACCGCTCTTCCGTGACGTCGCGCGGGAGACGCTCGACTACGTGCTCGCGAACCTGACCCACCAGAACGGCGCGTTCATGAGCGCCGAGGACGCGGAGAACACCGAGGACGCGAACAGCGGCCAGGACTTCAGTTCGTTCTACACGTGGCAGGAGGTCGAGATCATGCTGGCCCTCGAGGCCGAGAACGACGTGGTCTTCGCCACCGGCGTGTTCGGCATCACCGAGGACGGCAACTTCTTCGACGAGCGGACGAAGACCAAGACCGGTCGCAACTTGATCTCGATGGTCGCGCCCCGCGAGATCCTTGCGCCGCAGATGTACGCGCAGTTCGACACGCTGGATCGTCAATTGGAGGCTTTCGACGGCCAGTACCAGCGTGTCACCGATGCGCTGCGCGCCGCACGTGCGATGCGCGTGCACCCGATCCGTGACCAGAAGATCCTGACCGACGTCAACGCGACGATGATCTCCGCTCTCGCGATGGCGGGGCGTACGTTCGAGGAGCAGCGTTACACCGACGCCGCTATTCGTGCGATGCGCTATCTCGATCAGAACCTGCGCATGACGCCCGAGCCGGGCGACAAGACTCCGCAGCGATTCGTGCACAGCATGAGCGATGGCGTCGCCGACACCATCGGTTTCGCCAGCGATCACACGAACATGGTGGTCGCACAGCTCGAGCTGTACCGCACGACCAGCGACGTCGAATGGTTGCAGATGGCCAGTGAAACGGCCGAGCTGACCCTGGATCACTTCTGGGACTTCGCAGACGGTGGCGTGTTCACGACCGCCAATGACGCCGAGCTGCTGTACGTGCGCCCGCGCGACGAAGAGGACACGTCGACCGCGTCCGCGAACTCCGTGTTCCTCGAGGGCCTCACGCGTCTCTCTCGCCTGACCGGCAACCGTGATTACGCGAAGAAGGCGCTCGAGATCTACGAGTTCCAGTCCGGTCGCATGAAGGCCGCCAGCTCGTGGCGTTGTCACTTGATGCTCGGCCTCGAGCACTTGCTCGGGACGCACTACGAGCTCGTCGTGACCGGTCACGAGAAGTCCGAGGACGCACGCGAAGCTCTGCGCACGATCCGTTCCGGGTTCTTCCCGACCATGACGCTGACCCTTCGGCCTCCGGGAGAGGAGATCGGAGCCCTGGGTGTCCTGGCGCCTCACTTGATTCCGCTCGAGGCGCTGGAGGGTCGGACGACCTTCTACCTTTGCGTGAACCAGTCCTGCGACGCGCCGACGACCGACTTCGAGGTCATCGAGAAGGCCCTCGGCATCGACGACGAGTGATCGCTCGTCACGTTCCATCACGCGGGCCCGTGGACGACATCGTCCGCGGGCCCGCTCGCGTTGCAGTCAACTCGTCCCGCGACCGAACCACCACAGCGCGAGCGCGACCTGTGCGATCAGGAAGATCGCGTAGAGGACGCCGAAGATCCGCTTCTGCGTCTTGTGTCGCAGGAGGCTCATGGCGAGGAACGAGGCTGGAGTCGACCCCACGGCGGCCATCGTGTGCAGCACGAGTTCGGGGACCCGACCTCCTCCGGTGCGCGCCCGGCGCTTGTCCCACGCCCACATCGGGAACGTCGTCAGGTTGGCCGCCAGAAGCCAGGCCACGAGGGGTCCGAGGCCCAGGCCGAAGTGCCCTGCGGCGCCCAGGCCGAGCGCGGGGACGAAGAACAGGGCCAGGTAGACATGGTGCGGGTTGCGGTGTGCGTTCACGTCGTCAGGATACCCGGATGGACCATCCCGAGATCGAGGCCGAGGGCCCCACGACCGAATGGAAGGAGCGCCTGCCGGCCCTCCACAAGGTGGCTCGCACCCTGTCGGCTTTCGCGAACGGCGGAGGGGGGCAACTTTGGGTCGGTGTCCGTGACGATGGTCGATTGTGCGGCGTCCCCGACATCGAAGCGGTCAAGTCCGGCGTGGACGAAGCCGCGAACATGGTGGACCCGCGCCCCGGGATCCAGATCCGCACGCATGCCACCGATCGCGGCAACTTGATCGAGGTGATCGTAAGTCCGGACGAAGAGGGCCCCGCGGCGGTCCTGGAGGCCGATGGCAGCCGGCAGATCTATCGTCGCGAGGGCGAGCACACGCTGCCGGCGGATCGGGACGACGTGAAGTGGATGCAACGCGTCACCGGGGCCAAGGTCAGTCTGGGCACGGCGGAGCGCAAGGTCCTGGGCGCCCTCGTCAAGGTCGAGCGTGGCAACCAGGCCGAACTCGCGCGCGCCGCATTCATGGGCGAGCGCAACGTGAAGCGTGCCCTGGTCGAACTTCGCTACGCGGGCCTCGTCCAGGAGGGCCCGGACCGGCGCTACGCGCTGACGCCCCAAGGGCATCGCAGGCTGAGCTGAACGGCCTTCGCGGTGGTCCACGAGCCGAGCGGGTTCCGATCCAGCGATCCACGATGGAAACCCCGGATTCGGGCGGTATCCTGGGCGTTTCCCCCTCCACTGGATCGAAGTCCATTCGACCCGACCGCGCGCAGGATCGCTCCAGACCCGCGACGCTTCGCACCCCCTTTTCAGGCCCGGGTGGGCCGGAGAGAACCGCATGACAACCCGCACTCGCCGCGCCCTCGTCTCCGTCTCCGACAAGACGGGCATCGTGGACTTCGCCCGTGAACTGACCTCGCTCGGCTTCGAGCTGCTGTCCACGGGCGGAACGCACCGCCAGATCTCCGAGGCCGGCATCGCCGTGACCGAGGTCTCCGCCTACACTGGTTTCCCCGAGATGATGGACGGGCGCGTGAAGACGCTGCACCCGAAGGTCCATGGCGGGATCCTCGCGCTGCGCGACGACGACGGTCACCGCGCATCGATGGTGGAACACGGGATCGAGGGCATCGACCTCGTCGTCGTGAACCTCTATCCCTTCGAGTCGACCGTCGCGAACCCGGACGTCTCGCGCGCCGACGCGATCGAGCAGATCGACATCGGCGGGCCGAGCATGGTGCGCTCCGCCGCGAAGAACCATCGCTTCGTCGGCATCGTGACGGACCCCGCCGACTACGAGCGCGTCGTCACCGAACTGCGCGCGAACGACGCGACGCTGTCGGACGATCTGCGCGCCGAACTGGCCTTCAAGGCCTTTGCGTTGACGGCCAACTACGACAGCGCGATCTCGCGTTGGCTGTTCGATCAGGACGGCCAGGGCGAGTCGCCTCACCCCAGTTCCTTCAGCCTGGCGGGCACACGCGCGCTCGAGCTGCGTTACGGCGAAAACCCCCACCAGACGGCCGCATTCTACCAATCGGGCGACCGCTCCGAGCCCAGCGCGGCCTCGGCCGAGGTCCTGAACGGCAAGGCTTTGTCCTTCAACAACCTCGTCGACCTGGACGCTGCCTTGGCGTTGGCCAAGGAGTTCGACGAGCCGTTCGCCTGCGTCATCAAGCACACCAACCCGTGCGGTGCGGCGGTGTCGAAGTCGATCGGCGACGCGCTGGAAGCCGCATGGTCCGGAGACCCGATCTCGGCCTTCGGGTCGGTGCTGGCCTTCACGCGTCCACTGGACATGAAGTGCGCGCAGTTCCTGGTCGACGGCAATCGTTTCGTCGAAGCCATCATCGCGCCGTCGTTCGACGACGACGCGTTCGAGCTGCTGACCGGCAAGCCCAAGTGGGGCAAGAGCGTGCGCCTGCTGGCCTGTGGCGAGTTCGGCCCGGCCGGACGCCAGGCGCGCGACGTCGAGGTGAAGAAGATGGTCGGCGGGTTCCTCGTGCAAAGCCGCGACTTGACCTGCGAAGGCACCCCCGAGTTCAAGGGCGTGACCAAGGCCGCCGCGACGGACGACCAACTCGAAGAGCTGACCTTCGCCAACAAGATCTGCAAGCACGTGAAGTCGAACGCGATCGTGCTGACTGGCGAGCGGACGGTCTACGGCGTCGGCGCCGGCCAGATGAGCCGCGTC
>JAJDEX010000013.1 GCA_029259575.1 Planctomycetota bacterium
GGCTTCGAGTTCGGCGCGCAGGTGTCGAGCCGTGAGCGGAATACGGCCCACCGCGACATGCGTCGGCACGCCGAGCGGCGAACCGAGTTCGCGCGCCATGATCTCTTTACCGGCAGCGTAGTGACCGCCGAGCAGGTGTCCACGACCGTCCTTGGCGAGGAGCCGCCCCGCGCACTCCATCGTGCTGCGCGTATCGGAGTCCCCGACGACGATGTCACCGGCTCCGATCAGGCGTGCGTTCTGCCCGAACTGGACGAAGATGCGTCCGCCGGCGCGCACGCTGCCGTTCCTGCCGCCGAAGATGCCTTGCTCGGCGAGGACCTTGCCACCGGCCCGAACGACGGCCTCCTCGATGTTGCCCTTGACGGTCAGATCGCCCTGCAGGGTGACCTTGAAGTCCGGCCGGATGCTGCCTCCGACGCGCACGCTGCCGTTGGCTTCGATGTTGCCCGTCTCGAAGTCGATGTTGTCCTCGAACTCGAGCAGGTTGACGATGCGCAGGCGCGTGTGCGATTGGACCTGGAGCATGCCGTCGATCTCGGCCGTGAGCAGCAGGACGCCCTCCTCCTCACCCTCGGTCGCGATGACGTTCTTGAGTTCCTCGAACTGCCGGACGCGACCTTGGTCCGCCTGCAAGGTGCTGCCATCCACGCCGGTGCCCGGCTTCCCGAAGTCGGCCGGCTTCCAGATCCCGATCTGTTGCCCCTTCTTCACGTTCGAGACCAGACCCAGATCGCGGTAGTCGATCTGCTCCTCGTCGGTCGCCGTAGATGCTTCCTCGCAATCGATCGTCAGTTCGATCCCGGAGTCCCAGCCCGGACCCGGCGGCGTTCCTTCCGCGATGCAGGTCGAGATGACCGCCCGTTCGCGTCGTTCGTACGCCTTCCAGGCAGCGTCGATCCGCTCCGGAAGGAGGCCGTACACGATGCCGGTCGAGCGGATGGCCTCGTCGACGTCCGCTCGGGTCAACGGCGCGTCACCGGTGTGCGCTGGGCGCAGCTGGATGTCAGCCCGCAGGCGGCCTTCGCTGAGCCTCACGGCCGGGACGATGCGAATCTCACCGCTGTCGGCGAGATCCAGGTAACCGAAGCCAGGCACCGTCGACGTCCAGGTGCCCGACACTTCATCGTGGTGGATGCCCGAGCCCGCCTCTTGGCTGAGCATGGGTCCACCTGCGTACAGGCGCCCCCTGCCGCGTGCGATGACGTCCTGGAAACGAACGATCTGAGAACGCCGTGACGGACTGTCCTTGGGGGCTCGGTGATCGCGACTCATACCGTCCGTTTCATCGGTCTCCCTGAATGGTTAGCGAGAGTCCCAAGACCTCATTCTGAGCCGAATATCGCCATTCTTGCGCTGGGAGGCTGCAGGACGCCGCTCTCACGCCCCGACCCACCTGCCCTGGGTCTTCCATGCGGGCCTGGGCAGCCGCCGGCGGATCCGCATCCGCATGCTCGTAGCGGGCCTCCAATCCGGCCTAGCACCTCCGTTTCCCTTCAGATGATCCTCGGTCGATCACGATACGAGGACCGGAAACCAACCACATGACCGATACCCGACTTCAAGAAGTACTGCGCCGCATCGGCAGCGTTCCCCCGTTCCCGACGACCGCGACGAAAGTCATGGAGCTCGTATCCAAAGAGGACGTGGTCCCGCAGCAGTTGACCGAGGTCATCGGCGCCGACCCGGGCCTCGCTGGCAAGGTGCTCAAGCTGTGCAACTCGCCGATCTACGGGTTCCAGCGCCAGATCTCGTCGATCGAGGAGGCCGGCAACCTGATGGGCAACCGGACCCTGGCCAGCTTGGTCATCACGTCCAGTTCGGGCAAGCTGTTCCAGTCCAACGGAAAGGGTGCCGACTCGGACCTGCCGAGCCTTTGGGAGCGCTGTCTCACCAACGCGGTCGCCGCCAAGCTGCTCGCGAAGCACCATGGTGGAGTCAACCAGGAGACCGCCTACATAGCGGGCCTGCTGCAAGACGTCGGGCTCTTGATCGCCGAGGAATACCTGGGCGAGTCCTGCGTGCAGGTGCGTCAGGAGATGGCCCTCGGACGAACCCTCGTGGAAGCCGAACACCAGGTTCTCGGCATGGCCCACTCCGAGATCAGCGCGCGCATGCTGGCGAGCTGGATGCTGCCATCGAACATCGTCGAGACCGTGCGTCACCACCACGAGCCCGACCAGGCCACCGAACACCCGGTGCTGACCTCGACGCTGTGCCTCGCCGAGGCGCTCTCGGCGCTGCTGTTCCGCGACCGAGGCCTGGATTGGCCCGCACCGACGTTCGGTCATCAGGCGCTGGAACGCTGCGGTTTGACCCACGGCGACCTGCTGCCGCTGGTCGACGAACTGACCGTGTTGATGGAGAAGGCCCAGGAGAGCTTGGCCGCGTTCCATTGATGCTGGCGCACTCTTGCGAGTGCGTCGTGTCATCTGTCACTCGATAGGAGCCTGGCTCCCAAATGCACGTCACTGCCAATCTAGTAGTGACGTGCATCCGATTACGCAGCGAAGTCGAGCGGAGTTCGTCACAGGCAGCGTCCGCACGAGCGCCTGAGTCCACAGCGCGAGGCGTCGGCTTCCACGAGCTGGCCCTCACTTTCGGATGAAGTCCGAGGAGGCGTCCGCGTAGGCTGGCCCCATGGACCCCAGACTCGAGCGCCTGCAAGCCCTGCGCCCCTCTTTGGGTCGGCGTTTCGCTGCTACGTGCATCGACATCGCTTGGGTGCTCGGGCTGAACTTCGTGATCCTGGCCTGCATCCCCTCGCAAGGCGACACCTCGCCCTGGTGGAGCCCGGTCGATCCGCACGGTGAGTTGCTGCTGCCTCTCCATGCGCTGGCGATCCTGCCGGGCGTGGTCGTCGAGCTGGTCTGGATCCGGAAGCGATCGCAATCCATCGGCAAGTGGCTGATGGGGATCCGCGTCGTGAGGCGCTACGGGGAGCCCGCCGGTTTCGTCCGCCTGGTCTTCGTCCGACCGTGGTTCAAGTTCCTGTTGTCAGGGATCCTGGTGTTCGGTTCCGGAGTCATCTGGCTGCGTGGGTACGACCCCCGCGGCCTGCACGACAAGATCGCGGGGACGCGGGTCGTTCGATGCAATGAGTGATCCTGGTCATAATTCACGGTGCCCCGAGCCACGCCCATGGGAGCTGGTCCTCAAGGAAACGTCACGGACACGGCGTCCGTCAGTTGCACGGTCTGCAAGCCGTTCGCGTCCACGTCGCGGTGCAGGTATTGGAAGTACCAAGTCTCGCCGGGTTGGATCACGTTGCTGGCGGGGAGGTTGGCCAGGTCGATCGTGCGG
>JAJDEX010000121.1 GCA_029259575.1 Planctomycetota bacterium
TCTTGTTCTTGTTCCACCAGGTGCGGAAGTCGTTGGGCTCACGCAGCGACTCGCCGGACATGATCTGCAGCGTCGTGATCATCGAGCCCTTGATCGCGTCGTAGCGTTCGCGGGCGATGTTGTCGGTGACGTTCTGCTCGACCAGGTTGTGCGCGGCCGTGACGATCTTGAGGACCTCCTCGAAGATCTCCTTGCGCGCCTTCTCGTCGCGACCGCTGTGGTTGCCGAGCGCTTCGGACGCGGCCGCCTGCAACGTGGCATCCTTGTTCTTCAACAGGTCCAGCAAGGTGTCGATCGACTTCTCGTCCTTGGTCAGGCCGAGCGCCAGGATCAGCTTGCGCTGAAGCGCCAGGTCCTTCTTGTGAGCCTTGTGACCGATCCAACTCTCCAAGGGCTTGACGCTTTCGGGACCCATCTGGCCGAGAGCTTCCGCGGCACCGATGAAGATCCGGTTGTCCCGGTTGCCGTCCTTGTCCTCCTTGCGCTTCTCCTTCAACGCGTTCGACACGGCTCCGACGATCGCCTTGCGATCCTTGGGCCCGCTCTTCTCGAACTCCTTGACCAAGTTCTCCATGACCGCGATCGCCTCGCGATCTTCGGCACCATTGCGCGCACCGGCGTGGTCCTTCAGGGCCACCAACATTTCGGCGACCTCCTCGCGCTTGTCCGGCAGGGAGTCCGGATCGTCCTGGGGCACGACGACGGTGGGCGCCACCGCCAGAGTCGTCGCCAGAGTCGTGGAGAGGTTCGGGGCGGGCGAGGTCGGAGCCGTCGTGGACAGCAGCGCGAACAGGGTCGGAAGGAGGTTGAGCATGAGATATCTCGATCGGCTGGGCCAAGATCCGGCGGTGGTGTGGTCCGTGGGGCTACCGCCAGGTGAACGACAGCATAGTCCCGAAGGTCCTAGTCCCCCACCATCTGCTGGTCCCTCCTGACAGATCGACTTCCAGGAACGCAGATGTATCGAGACTGTGAACCGGGATTCAGCGGGTTCAGGCCCACGAATGGCGTTCGTAGGGGCCGCCTATTTCGGATGCGTCAGGTCCACGCCCAAGGTGTCCGCATCCGAGCCCAGCGCGCACAAGGACGCCGCGAGCGCCGCACCCTTGACCCGCGTCTCCAGTTCCTCGGCCGTGGGATCGGAGCTCCAGGTGATGCCGCCGCCGACGTGGAAACTGACCTCCCCGGCCCGCTCGCCCAGGTCCGGTCGCGGGCGCCAGATCAGAGTGCGGATCAGGATGTTGAAGGCCGCCGAACCGCGCACGTCCAGGAAACCGAGCGAGCCGGTGAAGTAGCCGCGGCCGGCGTCCTCGAGTTCGGCGATGACCTCCATCGAACGCAGCTTCGGAGCGCCCGTGATCGAGCCTCCGGGGAACAGCGCGGCCAGCGCGTCGACCGTGTCCAGACCGTCCGCCAGTTCCGCGCGGACGTCCGCCACCAGGTGGTGCACCGAGGCGTACGTCTCGAGCGTCGGGAAGCCGTCCACATGGACCGACCCCGTGCGCGCGATGCGCCCCAGGTCGTTGCGCTCCAGGTCGACGATCATGGCGAGCTCGGCGCGGTCCTTGGCGCTGGCCAGCAACGTGGCGCGCGCGGCGGCGTCGTCCTTGGCATTCGTGCCGCGCGCGATCGTGCCCTTGATCGGACGCGTGCGCACGGAGCCCGCGTGCGACTCCAGCAGCAGTTCGGGCGACGACGACAGGATCGCGCCGTGCTCACTCGCCAGGAAGGCCATCCATGGAGCGGGATTGACGGAGCGCAGCCGGCGGTACAGATCGAGCGGCGCGCCGTGCATAGGGCGCGTGTAGCGATGCGCCAAGTTGACCTGATAGACCTCGCCCTCGGCAATGCGCTGGCGCACGCGTTCGATGCGCGCCTCGTGTTCGTCGGCGGAGGTGTGACGCACCAAGGGCCCGGCGGGTTCGGTGCAGGGTTCTCCCAGCGCGACGTCCATCGCGACCGAGAACTGAGCCACGCGCTCGGCCACACTTGTGCGGCCGTCGCCCGGTGATTCGCCGAGGACGAGCCAGGCGCGTTCGGATGCGTGGTCCACCCAGACGAAGTCGGTGAACAGTCCGCCCAGGATCGGCGGCCAGCCCCAGGGATCTTCGGGCAGGTCGAGCGCTTCGCCCACGACTCCGAGGTCGTAGCTGAGCGCCCCCACGAACCCGCCGGCGAACGGACCGGGGATCGCGTCGCCCTCGCCCACCTGCAAGCGATCGACGTAGGCGCGCAGCCCGATCACGTCTGTGGGCAGCGGCCCGGCGTCGAGCGGATCGAACGCGAACAGGGACCCACGACGAGGCTCACCGCTGGCGCTGTCCAGGGCCACGCCACGGTGCGCGGCGCAGTAGGCGAGCAGGCGCTCGGTGTCGGGAACGGACGGCAGAGCCCGCACCCTCGGGTCGAATCGCAGGGACGACATGACCGAAGAGAGTACGCCCAAGCCTTCCCCATTGGCATCGGAGTCCCCGCGCCCGTAGAACAAGCGCCCCATGACGGACCCCACCTTCGATCCCAAGCGCCGGCGCTCGATCCTCGGCCTGGTGTTCCTGACCGTGTTCCTGGACATGGTCGGGTTCAGCATCATCTTCCCGTTGTTCCCGAAGATGCTCGAGCACTACGTCGCGAACGACGGCCCGGACAGCATGGTCGGCCAGCTGGACACGTGGTTGCGCGGCCTGTCCATCGGAGGCGAGGGCGAGGTCAACCAGATCGCGGTCTATGCGTTCTTCGGCGGCATCCTGGGCTCGATCTATTCCTTGTTGCAGTTCGTGTTCGCGCCGTTCTGGGGCGGCTTCTCGGATCGTGTCGGACGCAAGCCCGTGTTGCGTTTGACGTTGGCGGGCACGGCGCTGTCGTACGTCCTTTGGATCTACGCGGGTCCGTTCTGGGTGCTGGTTCTGGCGCGCATGATGGGCGGCATCATGGCCGGCAACATCTCGACGGCGTCGGCGGTCGTCGCGGACATCTGCCCGGGGCCGGAGCGCGCCAAGGGCATGGGCATGTTGGGCGCGGGCATCGGCCTGGGCTTCGTGATGGGCCCGGCGATCGGAGGCATGACCTCGGGCTGGAACCTGCTGGAGTCGCATCCCGAGTGGGCGAAGTTCGGCATCAACCCGTTCAGTGGCTGCGCGGCGATCGCGCTCGGGTTGGCGGTGTTGAACCTGGTCCTGGTGATGCGCAAGTTCCCCGAGACGCGCCCCGCGAAGATCACGGGCAGCGAGCGCACGCGCATGCCCTTCCGCTCGTTGAACGAGTTCGCTTCGCCGGCGTTGAAGCGCGTGAACTTCGCCTACTTCACCTACTTCCTGGCGTTCGCCGCGATGGAGTTCACGTTGAGCTTCCTGGCCGTCGAGCGACTGCAGTACGAGCCGCACGACATCGCGTGGATGTTCGTCGCGGTCGGCCTGACGATCGCGGTCGTTCAGGGAGGATTCGTGCGACGCCTGGCGCCCAAGTTGGGCGAGCGCAAACTGGGACTGTTCGGCATGGCGTTGACCGTGCCCGGATTCCTGCTGGTCGGCTTCGCGCACTCGAGCGCGATGATGTACGCGGGGCTCTTTCCTTTGGCCGCCGGCTCGGCGTGCGTGATGCCCTCGTTGTCGGCGCTCGTCAGTCACCTGGCGCCGGAGGATCGCCAGGGCCTGGCGCTGGGCATCTTCCGATCCCTGGGATCGATGAGCCGCGCGATCGGCCCGCTCTTGGGAGGACTGCTGTTCTTCGGGTTCGGGAGCTCGTCGCCGTACGTCACCGCGGCGGTCGTGATGGTGTTGCCATTGATGCTGCTGGCGGGCGTGCGGGGCGCGGACAGGGCGGCCTGACTCGAATTGGATGCACGCGACTTCCTAGGTGAGAGTCCCTCGCAGGGGCCACCCGGAAATCGTTTCCGAGTGTCTCTCCCGTTCTCGCCAGGGCGGCGAATTTCCGGTTCCAGGGATCGCGGACCCGTGCCGATAATGGGGTCGTCATGCGCAAGACCCTCATCGCCTCCGCCCTTGGACTCGCCGCCGGCCTCGCTGCTCCCACGCAGCAGGACGGTGACTTGGCCATGCGCGTCGACGGCTTGGCCACCGAGTTGGCCACCACCCGTACCGAACTGACCGCTGCTCAGGACCGCCTGACCGAGGTCGAGACCTATCTGCAGAAGCAGGCCGCCAGCGTGCAAGCGCTGGGCGTGGCTGCCGACGCTTCGGAGGAGGCCGGATTCACGTCCGGCATCAACCCGAAGTCGCGTGAGATCCTGCTGGATGCTCTGCGTGCTCAAGCGAAGGCTGCCGAGGCCGTCACGCCCGGTACCAAGCCCGAGAAGAAGCCCAAGGGACGCTGAGTCCCGGCTGCCCGGTGCAGCCGCGTTCATCGTGCTTGGAGTTGCCTAGGTCGGCCGCCTGAAGGGATCCACGAAGATCCCCCACGGGATGCTGGTATCGAACGTGCGTGAGCTGGATCCTTGGGGAGCCGCCATGCACGAACACGTCGATCGATTCCTGGGCCGGTTGGAGCACGCACGCAACGCGTCGCCCCACACGTTGCGTGCCTATGGCCGCGACCTGGCCGAGTTCGCCGCGTTCTGC
>JAJDEX010000122.1 GCA_029259575.1 Planctomycetota bacterium
GTCGTACCCAGGTCGATGCCCACGACGATGCGCTTCGGCTGGTCGATGACGTCGAGTTCGATGTAGCCCATAACGGTTCAGGCGCCGGCCTAGGCGACGCGCAGCTCGCGGATGCGCCAGAGGGCGCGGGTCCGGTAGCGCGCGGCGTTCAGCTCGCGGCGCAGGGAGGAGAGGATGGGGTCGCCGTGGGGCGGGAGAGGAGTCAGGCCTGCGCCGACGGATCCGATCACCGCCGCGCGGCGTTGTTTCAGGTCGCCAGCCATCAAGGTCAATGCCTCGCGTTCCGGCGAACCGGTGGGCGTGGCCTCGACGTCGTCGAAGTGCTCGTTCCACTCGAGGACCTCGAGCAGGAACTCGGGCGGCATCTGGCGATCGGCGGACTCGGCCGGACCGCCCAACAGGGCGATCAACAGGTCCGCGCGCAGGAATTCGTCCGCGAGCTTCTCGTACGCGTGGTTCAACAGCGCCGTATGCGACTCGGCGCGTGTCGCGGCGCTGCCGCCGTGATGATCCGGATGGCACAGCCGCGTCAGCTGCAACAGGCGCTTCTTGTGCGCCTTCTGATCCAGCGCGAACGCGGGCTCACGACCGAACACCTCGAAAGGGTTCGGCTCGTCGTCCAGCTGAAAGAGGACCCCGCAGGCTTCACAGCCCAACGGGGTCGTCAGGTCAGCGCCGCAACTTGCACACGCCGTCATGTCGAAGTGTTCTAGACGCTGAACGACTCGCCGCAGCCGCAGCTCTTGCTCGCGTTCGGGTTCGTGAACTTGAAGCCGCGGCCCATGAGGCTCTCTTCGAAGTCGACCTCGGTGCCGTTCAGGTAGAGGAAGGACTTGGGGTCGCACACGACCTTGACGCCCTTGACCTCGCTGATCTGGTCGGTCTCGTTGATGTTGTCGTCGAAGCCGAGGGTGTACGAGAAGCCGGAGCAGCCGCCGCCTTTCACGCCGACGCGCAAAGACGTGGCATCCGGGAGACTCTGGTCGGCGATGATGCGGTTCACTTCTGCGACCGCACGTTCGGAGATGCTGATAGCCATGGGAGGGTCAGGCGTTCTTGCCTTTGAAGTCCTGGACCGCAGCCTTGATGGCGTCTTCGGCCAGCACGCTGCAGTGAATCTTGACCGGCGGGAGCGAGAGCTCCTGGACGATCTCGGTGTTCGAGATGGCCATGGCCTCGTCCAGCGTCTTGCCCTTGATCCACTCGGTGGCGAGGGACGAGGACGCGATCGCGGAGCCGCAACCGAACGTCTTGAACTTGGCGTCGACGATCGTGTCGCCTTCGACCTGGATCTGGAGCTTCATGACGTCGCCACACTCGGGCGCGCCGACGATGCCGGTGCCGACTTCGGTGGACGCCTTGTCCATCGAGCCGACGTTGCGGGGGTTGTTGTAATGGTCGAGGACCTTGTCGCTGTAGGCCATGATTCGACTCGCTTCTGAAAAGGGTTGGGAGGAGTGAGAGGGTGGGTGGTCGCGGCTCGGCTCGATGTGGGGCCGACCTATGGACTGGGCTCGGCCACCTGTGTGGCCGACCCGTAGACTCAGTGACCAGCCCAGTCGATGGTCGAAAGGTCGATGCCTTCCTGGACCATCTCGTAGAGGGGGGAGAGTTCGCGGAGCTTGCGCACCGCGTCGATGACTTGGTCGGCGGCGAAGTCGACTTCTTCCTCGTTCGTGAATCGGCCGAAGCCGAAGCGGATCGAGCTGTGGGCCAGTTCGTCGCCGACGTCCATCGACTGCAGCACGTGGCTGGGTTCGAGGCTGGCCGACGTGCACGCCGAGCCGGAGGAGACCGCCAGGTCCGAGATGCCCATGACCAAGCTCTCGCCTTCGACGTAAGCGAAGGAGAGGTTCGAGCAACCGGGCAGACGGTGGTCCTTGTCGCCGTTGATGTAGACGTGGTCGAGGGCTGCGAACACGCGCTTCTCGAAGCGCTCGCGCAGGCCGATCGAGTGGGCCATGTCCTTGTCGAGGTCCTGCATCGCGAACTTGCACGCGACGCCGAGTCCGACGATACCGGGCACGTTCAGGGTGCCGGAGCGCATGCCGCGCTCGTGCCCACCGCCGTCCATCTGGGCGACCAGGCGCACGCGCGGGTTCTTACGACGCACGTAGAGGAAGCCGACGCCCTTGGGGCCGTACAGCTTGTGCGCCGAGACGCACATCAGGTCGATGCCGGCCTCCTGCACGTCGACCGGGATCTTGCCGGCGGCCTGGGTGCCGTCGCAGAAGAACAGCACGCCGCGCTCCTTGCAGACCTTGCCGATCTCGGCGACCGGGTTGATCGTGCCGATCTCGTTGTTGGCCCACATGATGGCGACCAGGATCGTGTCCTCGCGGATGGCCGCGGCCACCTGTTCGGCGCTGTGGCGACCGGTGCCATCGGGCTTCAGGTACGTGACCTCGCAGCCCTGCTTCTCGAGGTGTTTGCACGTGTCGAGCACGGCCTTGTGCTCGGCCAGGCTGGTCACGATGTGCTTGCCCTTGGAGCCGTACATGTCGACGGCGCCCTTGATGGCCAGGTTGATCGCTTCGGTCGAACCCGACGTGAAGACGATCTCCTTGCCGGACGCGCCGATCAACTTGCCGCACGTCTCGCGCGCGATGTCGACGGCCTGTTCCGCGTTCCAACCGTAGGCGTGGCTGCGGCTGGCCGCGTTGCCGAACACTTCGGTGAAGTAGGGGCTCATGGCCTCGAAGACGCGCGGGTCCACGGGCGTGGTGGCCTGGTAGTCGAGGTAGATGGGAGTCTTCATGACTTGTTTGCGACGGACGTGGGAGCGACAGGAGTTCAGGAGGCGCGCGTCGCGGAGGACGCGGCTCGACTCACGTTGGTCGTCGCTGTGGTCAGCAGTTGGATGGGGGACAGGGAGCGATCGGCGAGCGAGCGCAGGGAGGTTCCCTCGAGCAGAGCCCAGATACCGGCTCGCACACGTTCGAGGGGAGAGCGGATGGGGCAGACCGATTCGATGTCGCACGAACCGTCGCGAAGCGCCGCGCCCAGGTCGTTGCAGCCGGTGACCGCCGGCGCGCCTTCGAGTGCGGTGACGACGTCGCCCAAGGTGATGTCGGCGGCGTCGCGTGCCAGTTGATAGCCACCGGTCGCGCCGCGGGTCGAGGAGACGAGGCCCG
>JAJDEX010000123.1 GCA_029259575.1 Planctomycetota bacterium
ACCGCTCGGACCTGCTTCACGACGGTCGTGCCAACGGAGGCACCCCGGCCCAGAACGTGCACAACGCGATTCTGTTCCACGGCGGCGAGGGACAGGCGTCCAACGACGCCTACGTCGCCCTTTCGGGCAGCGATCAGGCCCTCGTGCAGAGCTTCCTCCTGTCCCTGGGGCAGGTCGAATTCGACTTCGAGAACGACAACGACGTGGACCGCTTCGACTGGTTCTTCATCAACCCGAGCTTCACCGGTCCGGTGTCCTCCTACACGCCTGACGATGCCGAGGCGATCTCGGACATCGACCAGGACGGACACATCGACCTCCGTGAATTCGGCCTTCTCCAGCGCGCCTGGACCGGCGAGTGAGGACTGACACCATGCGAAACACCATTCTCATCCCGGCCGCGATCGGCCTCCTGACTTCCACGGCCTTCGCCTCCGACCTCGACCTCTCCGTCGAGTCGGGTGGATCGAACGTCGTCTCCGTGACCGCAGGCAACACCGTCGAGTACGAAGTGCGGGGAGTCCTCAGCGACGCCTCCACCCAAGGCCTCGCCATGTTCGCGGTCGACCTGTCCTTCACGGGCGGAGCCCTCAGCCAAGCGAATGCCCCCACCAGTGGCGCGATGCTCAGCTTTGCCTCCCCCTTGGGCTTCAACAACCCCGCCGGATTCGGCGGCACCGTGGTCGGCGGCGACTTGATTCAGGCCGGTGGCGGCCAGAACACGATGCAGAACGACCTGGGTGCGTTGACGATCGGCGTGGTCCTGACGGACATCGCCCAACCGGGCAACGACGAGGTCCTCCTGCGCGGCACGCTCACGGCTCCGGCCTCGGCGGGCAGCTACACCCTGTCGGTCGCCAACCTCTTCGCGAACGCGATCGAGTCGGGCTCCACCGGCATTCCGCACTACACCGTGGAAGCGGTCGGCGCGGGCAGCAACACGGCCCTGACGATCGATGTCACCGAGTGCCCGACTCCGGTCAACACGTGCTCGGCCAAGATCAACAGCGCTGGCTGTGGCGCGTCGATGAGCTACGTCGGCACGCCGACCCTGTCGGGTCCGGACGACTTCCGCCTCATCGCCAACGACGTCATCAACCGCCAGTTCGGACTCGTCTTCTGGGGCACCGCCCCCGGTTCGAGCCCCTTCTTCGGAGGCACGCTCTGCGTCAGTGGTTCCCTGGTCCGGATGCCGGTCAAGTTCTCGAGCGGTCCTGGCGCGCCCGGCACCAACTGCCTGGGCACGATCGACCAGTTCCTGGGTCAGAACACCATGGCCAACCGCGGCCTGATGGCTGGCGACACGGTGTATGCCCAGACCTGGTACCGCGATCCGCTGCACGTGGACGGACAGAACGTCGGCATGTCCGATGCGCTGCAGTTCACGATCTGCCCCTGATCGCACCCAGTTCCGGATGCCCTGGCCGACGCTCTGAATCGTCGTCCCACCATCTGTTCCCCACGAACGCCCGATCGGCTCGAAGCCGGTCGGGCGTTCTCGCGTGCTTGTCGAGGGACGCTGGCAGGACGTGAACGGCTCGGCCCTCCCGCCAGCACTGCGCACCTCCGTGGCGACCCTCCGCGGGGCCTGATCGTCCCGAGACCGACGACCTGATGGGCAGGGAGGCCAGGCCGGTCGAAAGCCCTACGGATGTGCGATTCCAGACCGATGGATCTCGTTTCGGGCCCTGGAGGCGAGGCTCGGAGCGGGCCTGAAATCGGCTCTCGGCCACATGTTCGATAAGAAGGGCGTCCGTCACCCCTCACGCATCCTTGCCCCTCAACGCCCCAGGGGTCCCACGCGGCCGTTTGCACGGCGAAGGTGCAGTTCGAGTGCATTCGAAGGCCGCGCTCTCCTGGGCGCTCCGGGGCACTCAGGGGGCCTTGCATGGCGAATCGGCCTTCCAAGCGTTCTTCGCAGCTGCAGGGAACTGGGACGAACTGAGCCGCGTCTTGGAAGGACTTGGGCTCTCCGACTCCGCAGGGTTCTATTCTGACCTGTAGGGCACTGCCCCCATGGACGCTCCCCGTTGCCCGGCAGGCGACGCGCGCGAGCGCCCCCCCCTCTCCTCCATCACCGACCCCAATCTCCCTGATGCTGACCTTCAACGCCCGAACCGGGCTTCTTGCTACCCCCATCCTTGGCCTCGCCTTCGCGGCGACCGCCTCCGCCCAGAACAACATCACCTGGGCCGAATTCGTCGAGGACAACAGCAAGATCCCCGCCACCAGCGTCGTTCTGACCGACGACGAGGAGCGCGACTTCGACTTCGCCGACCTGGACAAGGACGGCTGGACGGACCTCGTGATCATGCGCAAGCAGCCGTTCACCACGTCCGGCCGGCGCACCAACGTCCTTCTGATGAACGAGAGCGGCACGCTCGTCGACCGCACCACCCTGTACGCGTCCGCCAGCGACGTTCCCGGTGACAACGGCTTCGATACGCCCACGAACGACCGTGACGTCGTCATCGCCGACATCAACGGCGACACCTGGCTCGACGTGATCACCGCTGTCACCCTCGGCAACGGTCAGCCCAAGGCGATCAGCCACCCGCGCATCTACATCAACCTCGGCAACGACGGTGGCGGGAGCTGGCAAGGCCTCGAATACCAGGAAGCCCGCATCCCCCAGCTGCTGCTCGCGGGCGGCGGCAACGCGATCCCGTTCTTCTGCGGCGTGGACGCCGGCGACATCGACGGTGATGGCGACCTGGACCTCTACTTCTCGGATTACGACGTCGCCGGCAACCCGGACGTCAACGACCGCTTGCTGCTCAACAACGGCAGCGGCTTCTTCACCGACGAGAGCTTCACCGCCCGCGTCACGACCGCCATGCTCGCTTCGCCCTTCGGCACCTCGGTCAACCTCGAGGACATGAACGGCGACGGCGCGCTCGACATCGTCAAGAACACCGGCGTGGGTCAGACCTCCGGCAGCGCGCGCGTCGACATCAGCTACAACAACCCCAGCAAC
>JAJDEX010000124.1 GCA_029259575.1 Planctomycetota bacterium
CGCCGACGTCGTCGTGTTCGGGGAACAGGTCGCGCGGGCCGAAGGGCGCACGGCCCGGATAGTCCGGTCGTTCGCGCACCTTGACGCGCACGGAGTGCCCGTCGACGTCGACGCTCAGGCTGCTGCGTCCACACTCGGTGCGCTCGAGCGCCGTCCAGCGCACGCCGAAGGTGGTCGTCCACTCGAAGCACACGGCTTCCAGGGCGCTGCGCATGTCGTCGCGGGCCAGTGCGGACACCAGGGCGGCCTGGCGGTCCTTCTTCATCGACACGGGCGAGCTCCAGGCTTCGAGCGCGCCGGCTTCGCGCAGGCGTTGCAGCGCGTGGCCGACCTCCTCGGCGGTCATGTCGTCGAGATTGACGTCCAATTGCCACGCGGTGACGCGCGGATCGTCCACGTCCTTCGCCTTCGAGGATGCCGTCCCCAGGTGCACGCGCACCAGGTTCGGCGGGCCGACCTTGGGGTCCGCCGTACCGGCGCCCAGTCCGGTCGCGGCGCTCTGGAACGCGGTCGGAGCCTCGAAGGTCTGGGTGTGATGGGTCAAGAATGCGGCCGCGGTCGGCGTCAAGCGCTCGCGCCCTCCGCCGGTTCGGAACGGGCGCCCCAACAGCAGTTGAGCGACGGCGGGTGCGGGCACGGGCATCTCGCCGTGGGCACAACGCACGGTGCCTTCCCCCACCAGAGGCGGACTCACGAAGACACGCTCGATCCCGAGCCGCGCGAGCGCCAGGTGCGCGCCGGCCACATCCACCAGCGTGTCGACAGCGCCGACCTCGTGCAGGTGGACCTGCTCGAGCGGAACGTCATGGACGGCCGCCTCGGCCTCGGCCAAGCGGGTCAGCGTCGCTGCGGCGGCCTGACGAGCCGCATCGGGCAAGGAAGCGGCGTTCAAGCGTTCGATCAGCTGTCGCAAGTGCCGGTGCGGGGGGTCGACGGTCTCGGGCGTCGCCAGATCCATGTGGCGCGCGGCCAGTCCTCCGCGCTGCACCTTGCGGAAGGTCAGTTCGGCTTCACCGGGTACGAGTTCCTCGGCGAGTGCGACGAGATCGCCCTCGACGAAGCGCGGGTCGTTCAGGTCCAGGAACGCGGCGAGGAGCATGTCCCCGGCGCATCCACCGAACGGTTCGATCCAGAGGTCGCGGTTCGTGGTCATCGCCCACAGTGTCGGCGGGCGCAGCGTCCGGCGCAACGCTGCGCGCGCAGGAGATCCACGACATGACCGCTCGCACCGGCGGGAGTTCCTCCCTTCGCCAGGGCTTCGATCCGCGCAGATTCCCGGACCCCAACCGTCGCCAACCCCTTGACCTCGTTCCGAGCTGGCTCCCGGGCTTCGACCCAAGTCGGCTCAGCTGCCGCCCCCAGCACTCGCCGCACGCGCCAGCACGATCGCACCGACCCGGCGTGCGCCCATGCGCCGGACCACGCGTGCGCACGCTTCGAGGGTCGACCCCGACGTCAACACGTCGTCCACCAACCACACGCGCCGGCCGTGGATCTGCCGTCGCTCCTCGACGATCTCGGCGAACGCTCCCGCCACGTTGGCCCGCCGGGACCGGGCACCCGGCGATCCCTGGGCCAACGTCGCGCGCGTCCGGCGCAGGGCCTGGCGGACCGGTACCCCCGTCTGCCGGGACAACTCGCGCGCCAGTCCTGCCGCTTGATCGTGTCCGCGTTCGAACTTGCGCAGCGGGTGCAGAGGCACCGGCACGAGGCGCGTGTCGCGGTCGGTCAAGTGCTCGGGCGGACAGGCAACCGCCAGTTGGGTCGCGAGGGTGGGCAGGAGATCGGCGCGACCACCGTGCTTCAACGCGAGGATCCACTTGCGCAGACCTGGATCCGAGTAGTCCGCCAACGCGATGACGCGATCCAGCGCCAAGGGGCGCCGGCGGCAGGCCGCACACGTCGCCCCGTCGGGCAACACCTCGGGCAAGCGGGCGGCGCACCGACCGCAGCGCTGGTGCGGAGCCTCACCGATCCGACACGCCGCACAGCTCCACCCCGCGGATCCCGGGGCGGGAGGTTCGCCGCACAGGTGACACGCGGGTGGGTACAGCAGGTCGATGCAACTCGCGACGAGTGCCCCGATGGGTCTTCCGATTCTGGCGCCGAACTCCACCTGCGGTGCCGTGGCGCGCTGCCCCGTTCGCTGCCCCGTGCGCTGCATGAACCGCCGCAGAAGACGCGTGCCTCTCATGCAAGAGAGACGCGTCCCGCGATCCAGGGTTGCGCGGCGGACTCGAGAAATCCGCCGCCGCGGATCAGATGGTCTCTTCGGTCTCGAACTCGGCTTCGTCGAAGCCGGGATAACCAAGGGTGCGCGCTTTCGCGGGAGGCAGGCCGGCCTTGGACCGCGTGCGTTGGGCGTAGGTCTGCACGGTGTCGTCCTCGCGGCTCTCGACGCCGAACAACTCACCGATCTCGCGCGCGACGTTGCCGTGTTGTTCGAGCTCGATCGGGTGCTGCAGGAAGTACTCGCGCACGTAGCGACGGAAGGCCCAGAGGGACCACCACCACGCGCTGAACAGGAGCACGACCGCGGCCACGACGATCAATCCGACCCAGGCCATGTTGAGCGGAGTCTCCCCGGGCGCCTTGGCGGCCAGGTGTCCGAACAACTGCATCCCGAACCCGGCCAACAGGAAGGCGAACCCGAGGGTCGTCTGAACGCGGTTGTAGACGTACTCGCGCACGGACTGCAAACGGCCCGAACCCGCACCGAAGTAACGCGCGACCAATCGCCGCGGATGCTCGAAGAGCGTCGCGTTGGCGATCAGGAATGCGCCGACGATCGCGGTCACGACGCCGAGGCTGATCCAGTCGGGGTCCGAGAAGACCCCTTCCCAGATGGGTTGGGTGGGGAGAACGACCCCGAGGTGAGTCATGAGGCACAAGCTAGGTCCGGCGAGGTGTGGACGCAAGAGCGCCGGGATGACGAGCCCCTGGAAGCGGGTGAGCCAGGGTTCGGCCCGATCGCTCGCCGCCGGCACTGGAGTCGCCAGGTCCCAGCTACGGCCGGGATTCCCCTGGGAGCTCGACCGTCGGTCCACCTGAGAATTCCGACGGGAACTCGCGTGGGACCGGACCTTTGGATTGTGCTCCCCCGCAGGTGCTGGATTGGCATTCTGTGCAGCGATGTCCCCCTCCCACGAGACTTCCGGCTCCGGTCCGGACGAGACGCCCCACGGCCGGAGGGTTCCGATCGAGCAGCTGGTGGATCCCGCCCTGTTCGGTGACGGGACCAAGACGCCCCATCCCTACAAGCTGCGGGACGCGCTGCCGGCGGGCTGGATCCTCGAGCCCGACCTCAAGCATGCCCGCCGCGATCGGCGCCTCTTGGCCGGAGGTGGCTGGGTCCTGGTCATCGGGATGGTCTCGTTCGGGACCGTCGCGTTCTTCATCTTCCGCGATGCCTTCCCCAAGGGGATCGGCGCCTACCTGCGACTCGGCGGCATGCTCGCGATCCTGCTGCTCGCGGGCGGCGTCGTCGGCCCGTTGGTCACCCGAGCCTTGACCCAGAAGTCGGGTCGCGGCGAGAGCTCCGACCGCAGCGCCCCACCGGCGTCCTCGGACGATCAGGGTCGCACGTAGATCAGCTTCGGTCGGCGTGCGGCGCCGGTGACCGGCCAGAAGTGGTCCTCGTTCCCCGCGATCCAGAGGTCGTGGTCCAACCGGAACAACTGCTCGACGAACGTGCGCAACGCCAACTGTTCCTCGCGCCAGTCCCCTGCCACGAGCGCCCGCACCTGACCGAGCCGCGCGCGCGTCGTCAACTCAGCACGCAGTCGTTCGGCGTGCTCGAGTCCGACCTCGCTGGCGGACAGATCGAGCCAGGTCATCACGTGCAACATCGGAGGATGTCCGGCGCGCACGGCCAGGTAAGGATGGCCGAGCACCAGAACGGGCCCCTCG